>DATLKS010001011.1:0-26242 GCA_035538255.1 Terriglobales bacterium | reverse complement strand
TGGCGAAATGGTGTCCGCGCTGCACACAGTCCTTCAAATCGAACTTCACGTTGTCGCGCAGATAATCGAAGCCGAACTCGTTGTTGGTGCCGTAGGTGATGTCGGCGGCGTAGGCTTGACGGCGCTCGTTGTCGTCGAGATCGTGCACGATTACGCCGACCGAGAGTCCGAGGAAGTTGTAGAGTTTCCCCATCCACTCGGAGTCGCGCTTGGCGAGATAGTCGTTTACCGTGACGACCTGGACGCCACGTCCCGCAAGGGCGTTGAGGTACACGGGCAAAGTAGCGACCAGCGTCTTACCTTCACCAGTCTTCATTTCAGCGATCTTGCCCTGGTGCAACACTGCGCCACCGATCAATTGCACGTCGAAGTGGCGCATATTCAGCACGCGGCGTCCGGCTTCGCGTACTACGGCGAAAGCTTCGGGGAGGACCTCATCTAGAGCTTCTTCGAGGACGGGATCGCGTTTGTCTTTGGTGGAGACGACTTCAGGCTCAGGCTCAACTTCATTCGGAGCATTCCGCTGGATCGCTTCCCGGACTCGCTGCCGGAATTCATCGGTCTTGGCGCGAAGCTCGGCATCCGAGAGCTTCTGCATCTCCGGTTCGAGGGCGTTCACCTGCGCCACCATGGGCCACAAGCGCTTTAGCTCGCGCTCGTTCTTGGTCCCGATGACCTTGGAAATAATGATTCCGATCAAAAGTTTTGTTCCTTTGGCCCGAAGGGCATAGGCGGGGACATCACTTCGCGTCGCCAGGCCGGGCACACGCCAGCCTCGGGCGGGAGAGGTCCATAGAAAAGCCTAACACATTGGATGCTGGTGGTTTGCGAGAGTCGCAAGGCGAGGAATGCGTTTCGAGTTTCAGGGTTAAAGTTTCGGCCAAGCCTAAAGCCAGCGGAATCGTCGGGATAAGGCTCGAGGTCCGCAACTGGCCTTGCCGAAACCTGAAACTCGAAACGCTTTCCCTTCCTATTTTGTGATCATGCCGCAGGCAATACGATCCCCGGAATTGCCTGAAGGGTCGGTCTTCATGTCGTCGGCCTTGGCGTGGACAACGAGAGAGGTCCCGCCGTTGCTGAAGACAGAGTGGCTATCCGTGCCGAGAGTTATGTCTGAGTCGCTGACGGTGGTCTTGGCGGTGCCGTCGGTGCCCACCGTGAAATTCTTCATATCACCGGCATGGTGTCCTTCGGGATTTTCTAACCCATGCTTCTTGTTATCGGGATTGAAGTGGCTGCCTGCAGACTTGAAGTCCGGGCCGTCGCACTTCGCGTTCTGATGAATGTGGATAGCGTGTTCGCCAGGCGGAAGGTTCTTCAGATCGAGTTTGATCTTCACACCGGTCTTTCCGGCCGACGACAGCGTGGCTGTGCCTACGTCCTGTCCCTGGGCATCTTTCATCTGAACGGTTGTTGCCTTACCTTTTGCATACGCGCCAATTACCAGCGCGCAGCAAAGTACCGCAGCAAATATCAATCGGGATTTCATCTTCTTCTCTCCTGAGCGAAGAAAGTTTACGCCTGAGAAGGGTGAACAAAGAAATCCACGAAGGCAAATACAAAGGCACGAAACCTCTTCGAGGCTTCTTCGCTTTCTTCAGTGACTTCGTGTTCGCCTTTCCCAGTCACTGTTTGGCACGCGCAGCCACAGTAGCCTTTGCGCCGGGAGGAGCTGTGGGAATGCTGATGTCTAGCTTGGTGACTTGTCCAAACGTCGTAAGCGGCTTATCGAACTCTTTTGGATTTCCAACTACCAGCACTGCAAGCTTGTTCTTGCCGATATACTTACGCGCGACCCGATTCACGTCCGCTGGGGTGACCTTCTCGACAGCGCCGCGAAATCTTTCGAGAAAGTCTTTCGGATATCCATACAGCTCATAAGTCAACTGCTCGCCCAGCACTTTATCCGGTGAGTCGTACGCGAAGATGAAGGCGTTCAGGATCGAGTCTTTTGCCTGCTTGAGTTCAGTTTCGCTTGGTGGATTACTCAGCAGATCATCGATCTGTTTGTAGAGGCCCTGAATAGCTTTCGCAGTCGAGGAACTCTTCGTGCCCATGCTGATATCGATCAGCCCTCTGTGGTTGTAGTTCGCGCCGATACCTCCGCCGACCGAATAAGCCAATGCCTGGGTGGCGCGAAGATTTTTAAAAAGACGCGAGGAGAAGCCTCCTCCGAAGATCTCATTCATCACGCGGACCGTGAAGTAATCGGGATTATCGCGGCGAATCCCCAGACCGATCAGACTGATATCGCTCTGATTCACGTCTCCTTTTTCGGCCAGATAGACGCCCGGCTTTGGCCCCGGAACGGGAATCTCAGGCGGAGCGTACGGAGTACCTTTGGGCAGGGAGCCGAACGCTTGACGTAAGCGTGCTTCCATCTGCTTTGAGTCAAAGTCGCCTACCACTCCGAAGATGATGTTGTTGGCAGCGAAGTGGCGCTTGCGCCAATCCACAAGGTCCTGACGGGTGACCGCATCTACGGTCCAGTATTCGATTTCTCGAGCATAAGGACTATCCGGGCCATAACCCAGTTTGGCGGCCTCACGTCCGGCAATGCTGCTGATTTCGTCGTTGCGCCGGGCGATTCCTGTCTTGAGGCGACGTTTGGCTAATTCGATCTTGTCCTCGCGAAAGACAGGGTGCTGGAGGACATCAAGAAAATCCGCAAATACCTGATCCAGATTTTGCTTTAGGCAATTAAAGCTGACTGAAGTGGTATCGATGCCTCCGCCGGTCTCAACTCTGGCCGCAATAGACTCAAGCTCGTCATCGAGCTGATCGCCGCTCTTACTCTCCGTTCCTCCCGTGCGCCAGCTCGCGGCATAGATTGAGACTAGTCCAACCTTAGTGGCTGGTTCAGAACTCGCTCCCCCTCTAATCAGCACCGTCGCGCTGATGAGCGGAAGCTCGTGATCTTCCTGAAGAAATATCACCATCCCGTTAGCAAGCTGTACGCGGGTAGGCTCCTGGGGATTGAACTTCGCAAGAGATGGAATTGGTATTTGTTGCCAGGTTTGTTGCGCGAAGCAGAGATTGATATTCAAGATCAACATCGCAAACAGAACGGATGTTGTGTGTCTTGCATTAACCCAATGAACGCGGATCACTGCTCACCTCTCGGCCCGTTCGGATTAGCTCCCGGCGGCGCGACTGTTTGGACGATGGCTACTGTGCGATTGGTGGGGGTAAAGGTTTGGTTAGCAACGCGACGAATATCCTCTTTCGTCACCTTCTGCAGACGATCGATGTTGTAGAACAACTCGCGCCAGTCGCCATAGCGAGCTTGATAAATGGCAAGCTGATTGGCCAAGCCGCTGTTGTCTCCAAGACCACGGATCAGGTTAGCCTTGGCGCGAGTCTTGACCATTTCCAGTTCGGCATCGCTCACGTCTTGCGTCTTGATGCGCTCGATCTCTTCTCTAAAAGCGGTCTGAAGCTCGGCGGGCGTGTGTCCCGGAGTAGGAATGGCATAGAACCCGAAGAGGCTCGGGTATTTTACCCCGGGAAAGTCAGTAAATCCGACGGCCGCGGCAGCGATTTTCTTGTCTCTGACAAGAGATCGGTAGAGCCGCGATGTACGACCTTCCGACAGCAGGTCGGAGATGGCGTCGTACACTGCATCATCTTTGTCGTGGTAATCGCCACGGTGATATCCCTCGAGGTAAATGGGCTGCGACGGTTCCGGAATTGAGACATTCCTCTCATCAACCTGCGACGGCTCAATCGTGTGCAGATCTTCCGGCTTGGGCTTCGCCGGTAAGCGTCCAAAGTATTTTTCCGCCAGCGCGAACACCTGGTCGGCTTTCATGTCGCCAACAACTGCGATCGTCATGTTTGAGGCGACGTAATATTTGTCGAAGAATTGCTGAGCATCGGTCCTGGTGAGGGTAGAGAGATCAGAAGGCCATCCCACATTGGGATTGCGATACGGATGCGCGATGTAAGCTGTCGCCAGGAACTGCTCGATCATGCGTCCGATCGGGCTGGAATCAGTACGCATACGGCGCTCCTCGAAGACCACGTCGCGCTCCTGATAGAACTCCCGCAGTACGGGATGCAAAAATCGCTCCGATTCCAGATAGGCCCAGAGCTCCAGCCGGTTCACGGGCATGGAGTAGAAGTAGGTAGTCTCGTCTTCAGCAGTTTGGGCGTTCAGGTCCTGTCCGCCCTGGCTCTCGACAATCTCGCCGAACTCATTTTTCTTGACGTATTTATCGGCCTCTTCCTGATCGTGAAGGAATGTCTTCTCCAGCTCTTCGAGCTTCTTGGGATCTTGTCCGATGCGTTTCAGGCGTTCGTGCTGGAATGCCAGATAGTCTTGCTCTTCCTTTTCTAGTGCGACCTTCTCGGCGGCGTAGTCGCTAGTCCCGATGGTGGTAGTGCCCTTGAAGGCCATGTGTTCAAACATATGCGCCATGCCGGTTTCACCTTTGGGATCCTGTGCGGCGCCGGCATCGACAAGCGTGTAGAAAGAAAAGACGGGAGCTTCATGCCGCTCGCACACCACAATCGTGAGGCCGTTTGCAAGCGTCTTTACGCTCGTTCGCTTTTCAAAAGAGGCGAGATCCTGCGCGACGAGAGCGGTCGAGAGAAGCGCAAGCAGCAGAGGCAAGAAATTACGAACAGCTCGGGACATCGTGACTCCTTCCGAACTGTCTGCGAACTTAAATGGAGTTTTCGGCTTGTGTCAAACGCAGCAGCGACGGGGCCACGAAGCTTCGAAGGCACGGGAGTTTCAGCTATGTAGCAACATGGCTCCGCAGCTTCGAAGTTCCTTCAACTTGCTCGAGCGGGGCGACGAGGCTTCAGCATCTCTGAAATCTTGTTTACGAGCGCGTCAGGTTCATCGGATGTAGACACGAAGCCATCCACAAATGCAATCACCATTTCGGAGAGCGTAAAGGTTCCAGAGAAGATGATTACCGGGACAGCCGGCCGAAGGCTCTTCATTTCCATCGCTACAAGATCGCCGTTCATACCGGGCATGTAGTAGTCCACGATTGCGAGATCGACATGGATCTCTGTAAACAACTTGAGAGCGTCCATGCCATTGGCGGCTGTGAGAACGTGGTATCCAAGCTGACTCAAACGACCTTTCACAACTTCGAGTCGAGCAGGATTGTCGTCAACGTAAAGCAGAGTCTCGCCCATAACAGCTTAGAAGCGGTTAGACGGTAGCTTCAAGAGATTACGAATGGTCAACGTACCTCTGTGTCATCAGGATCGGGCAACCCTTTCATGGTGCCCGAGCAGCGTTTTGTCCCGCATCCCAGGCTGCGGGTTCAATTCCCGCGATTCCGGTAGCAAGGATTCCAGCCACTCTGGATATCGCCTCATCCACCGCTCAGCTTTGCGTAGCGGTCCTTCCCTTTCGTGTTGCAAGTTGTGCTCGAATACTCAACTGAGTTCCTGCATAATGGGTCAAGCGCCACCCCGTCCAGAACGACTTCCGTTCTGATTCACTCCACAGGAGTAGCCATGCTCGAAACAGTCCATACTGGGAGCAGGAAGACCGTGTTTGAAAATGGCAAGCAGTGGCAGGGCAGGATGGTCGCCGGAAAGTTTCCCCTCCGGCACTATATTGGAAGTTCAGACCGAAGTGCAGTCTTCTCAACTGAGCTGGCAGGCGACAAGACACGCCGAGCGGTTATCAAGCTGATTACCGGCGATGCTGCCGAAAAAGACATCCAGCTTGGTCGCTTGAGATTGGCGGCAAGGATTACACATCCTCACTTGCTCCAGATCTTCGAAGTCGGAAGCTGCCAGCTGGATGCCGATGACCTGCTGTTTGTTGTCATGGAGCAGGCAGACGAGACCTTGTCGCAGATTCTCCCGGAGCGCCCGCTCAGCGGTTCGGAAGCGCGCGAAATGCTGAAGCCTCTCCTGGAGACGCTTACCTACATTCACGACAACGGCTTCGCACATGGACACCTCAAACCCTCAAACATAATGGTCGTTGGTGAGCAATTGAAACTGTCCAGCGATGGACTGTGCAAACCGGGGGTGGCCGTTGCATCGCGACGCGGGGCGAGCTTGTATGAGGCTCCCGAAGCTTCACGCGACGGTTTTTCTCCGGCGGGCGACGCGTGGTCCCTTGGAGTGACTCTCACCCATGCGCTTACCCAACGCTTGCCTGTTTGGAACGACAGGCTCCGAGAAGAGCCCTGGCTCCCTTCGCCTCTGCCTGAACCTTTTTCGCAAATCGCGAGTCATTGCATGCGGAGAGATCCAAGCAGCCGATGGACGATCTCTCAGATCACCGGAAGCTTGGAACAACCAGCGAAAGCTCAGCGGCAAACCAAGAGCAAGTCTGCGGAATGCACGGGAAGGACCAAGCGGGACATCAGTACATGGATTTATGCAGGCGGTATGGTTGCGGTGATCGCCATTGCAATTTTGTTCGCGAGCCTAACGCGCCACCGTCCTGCCACCCGAGCAGATGCAGCGCCTCCGACGGCTACCACCGCTAAGAAGCTTTCGCCAAATCCCCAGAGGCTTCGTACAAATCGAAGCAGTCCTAATGTGCAACAACAATCGTTTCCCACGGGTAAGGTTATTAGGCAAGTTGTACCCGACATTCCCCAGCGGGCACTACGGACTATCCACGGGAAAGTCAGAGTCGCTGTGCGGGTTCACTTAGACGCGGCCGGCAATGTGGTGGGGGCGGAGTTCGCTTCTGCAGGTCCGAGCCGATACTTTGCCAATCACGCTATGGCTGCCGCGCAGAGTTGGAAGTTTGCGCAGGGACGGGATGCGACCCGAGTATGGCTGCTCCAATTCATTTTTGAGAGAACGGGAACTTCCGTACAGCCACGCGAGCTAGCGTCCTAACTGAATTGGCAGTTTAGGCAGAGCACGGCCCCAACTAGAGACTTATTTGGGAAGCGGGCTCTCGCGACGCGAGTTCACCGAAGAACTTCTGCCCTTGCGTGACTTAGTCGGCGGCACGTCCCTGGAGTCAGTGTTAAGAACCTGATCGGCCAAGCCCATCCACCGACGAATCGTTGCATTCTCAGGGCGCCTTCGTTCCATCTTTGTAGTCAACACATGATAAGGCGCTGACGGTTGCGAGGTTGGATGCGCATGCCAAAGATCGACGCTTGGCGCCTTGTCCTTGTCACCATCCGTGAAGCTTTTTTCAGCAGCGGGAAAGTCGGACGTAACTGAATCGTCGTCCTCAGGCATACCTAAATGATGCCTCATGAGAAGAGTTCGTTGTGAACGAAACACTCTTAGACGTGAATGTTATGCGCCTCCGCTCAGATCCTTGTCGGTGGCTCACCGGTCCCGTTCTCTTTAAGCGCGACGTCCGCAAGCTTCAGATAGCGAGTCTGAGAATCAGCATCCGTTTTCCTGAGCCAACGGCTTGACGGATGCTGTCCCTCACGCACCCTCTGGGCCAAACGGGTAGGCAAGTGCAGCGGGTCGATCCAGAGCCGCGAGCCCTTTTGCTTAATCTCAATCTCTGATTCGACCTGCGCCTTTTTTGTTCCCGCCGCCGTTGTCATGATTCAGGACACACCATTAGACTTCGCGCGATGGGATGTGAATCCGGCAGCTCTGGTTGCTTGCTTCACGACATAAGTGCTGAGGTCTTGTGCGATCGCTAACTCGTGCAGGGTACCGTGGTTATCCTTGTTGAGGGCCGCGTGTAAAATCCAGAGTCACTGAATGTGTCATAATTCAATGCCCACTTCGACCAAGCTCTACGTGTCTATGCCAATTTCAAGGCTGTCGAGCAAAGTGGGACGCAGGAAGTCTGCTGACAAACAACCGAGCGTTCTCGTTCTCCTCTTCGTCGGCGGCAACTACCGCGAATTGGAATCCGCGCTTCGCAAGCACGGCTACACCGTAATTGTGCCCTCCACTGCAGATCAGGCCGTGGCGCTGTGTCCGCACAACAGGATCGTCGCCGCACTAGTCGACAAAAGATCCCTGGCAGAAGCCGACAATTGGTCTCTTGCACAATCGCTGAAGATGGTGTCGGGAAATGTTCCGGTGCTGCTGCTAGTTCCCGATTCTGACCCCAAGCAGGAGAATCTTCCCGAGGGTGTCGACTGGGCGGTTAGTTACCGCATTCCATCGCAGGTTCTGAACGCATTACAGCGGTATCGTGAATCAGCGGAAGAACGAGCCGGCTGACGAAGAACGAGCCGGCTGACATTGAGCAGGAGAATGCGATGCGTTTGCTACATCCCATCATAATTTGGACCTCCGCCACCCTCGGGCGGAACCCAGGTGATGATCTGGTAGGGGTCCATGATGTCGCAAGTCTTGCAGTGGACACAGTTGGCGAAGTTCACCTGGATCTGCTTGCCATTGGCCACGTCTGATGCTTCCACCATCTCGTATACCTTGGCAGGACAGAAGTGCTGACAAGGGTTGCCGTACTCCGCTGTGCAGCGCGTATTGCAAATGTCCGTGTCATGGATTACCAGGTGTACGGGCTGATCTTCTTCGTGCCTAGTCCCGGAATGATACACATCGGTCAGTTTGTCGAACGTCAACTTCCCGTCGCTTTTTGCCGGACCGAGCAAATGTTCCCGGCCATAACCGCCTGACGGCAGATGCCCGATATGCGCGAAGCGTTTGTGACCTGGGTGAGACGTGTAGCGCTCATGCAGACCGCGTCCAGCAGTGACCTGTTGAATCGCGGCATGCAACATGCCTTCGAGCATTCCATGTTCGAATCCCTGATGAAAGTTGCGCACCTTCCATAGCTCTTCGCGGATCCAGCTCTTCTCTACTCGGGTCTGATAACTCGAGAGTTGATTCGCGCTGAAGTCGCCGGCGACCAGCGCTTCGTAGGCGGTCTCGGCGGCGAGCATGCCGCTCTTGATCGCAAGGTGAATCCCCTTCAATCGCTGGGAATTTAGGAATCCTGCGGAGTCCCCTGTAATCATCCATCCATCGCCGGCAAGCGGCGGAATGGCGAACCAGCCGCCATAAGGCAGCGACTTGGCTCCATAGCGGATCATCTTGCCGCCTTCGAGCAGTTGTCGAACGAACGCATGCCGCTTGAATGACTGCGTCACGTGGTGCGGGTCAAGACGGGGATCTTTGTAGTCAAGTCCAGTGACGAAGCCGAGCGAAACGATGTTGTTCTTGCCGCCATAGATCCAGGCACCACCGTATTCGTGTGTGGTGAGCGGCCAGCCCATGGTGTAGATTACTTCGCCCGGCGTAATCCGCCCAGCAGGAACTTCCCAGAGCTCTTTGACTCCGACGCCGTAAGTTTGCGGGTTGCGATTCTTGTCGAGTTGAAAGCGTCCGATGAGCTGCTTGGTGAGAGATCCTCGCGTGCCTTCGCACAGAATTGTGACTTTCGCCTTCAAGTCGTAGCCGGGCTCGAAATTCGACTTCGGCTGATTGTGTTTGTCTACGCCTTTGTCGTCGGTGCGTACGCCGACTACGCGATCGTTCTCCACCAGCAGCTCTGATCCGGCAAAACCGGTGAAGACCGTTATGCCGGCCTGTTCCACCTTTTCTCCCAGCCACTTCACGAATTTATTGATCGAGATCACGTAATTGCCATGATCGCGCAGCGGAGGAGGCGTAATAGGCAGCTTGAATTTCGATTTCTCGGTCAGATAGTAAACAGCTTCTTTGCCTACTTCCGCTTCGATCGGAGCTTCGCCTTCGAAGCCGGGAAGCAGTTCGCGCATCGAACGCGGATCGAGCAGTGCGCCAGAAAGGCAATGCTGTCCGACTTCGCGGGCTTTTTCGAGGACGTAGATGTTCTCTTTGGAGAGTGGCGATTCAGGATGCTTGCTGTTGTGAGCGTCAATCAGCTGAGAAAGCCGCAACGCGCACGCCATGCCTGCGGGACCGCCACCGATGATTACGACCTCCGCCTCCATTTGCGGGCGGTCTATGTTGGGGAGTGGGGTCCGAAATATCATTTAATTTTTGTCAGTTTCGGAACGATTTCTGGTGCAGGTGGGACTAGATATTTGTCGATAAATGCAATCCTTATGCGTTGATTGATAGTCGGGAAAATCGCGGGCGATGTCCTTGTCTGCTCTCAGGAGCAAAACATAAGGTTCCAGCATGTTATCGGCTTGAACACGGGAAAGCAGCTCCAGACCATCAGCAGGGTGCTTTACTTGTCCGCTTTTCTTTTGCTCCTTATAGCTGGTAACAGTCAGCGAGAGCGCGTCCACTTCTTCCTTGAGTGAATGACGATACTCCTTCTCGCCAGGAAATTCTTTGGCGAACTTCTCCTGACGCCAGAGTGCCCGCTCGGCTCCATACATAAACCATGTAGCGCCGCCATCATCCTTCCCCATTGTGGAAGGATCAAGATTGATATTGATGCTATTTTTACTGCTAGAAGTCACAGACGCGGGGACGGCGACAGCGAGAGGATTGAATGAAAGATGGTTGAGGGCCAGCCAATTCTTAATTCCGTTCCACGAAGCGCTTCGATAGGGAAATGATGCCAAGCCTTCAATATATTTCGATCGCGCTTCCTTATAGTTGCCGGCCTGGAGGAGAGCGTCGCCCCAGTATCGGTACGCGGCTTCCTCATTTGGATTAATCTCGATGGCACGGCTGAACCATTCTCCGGCTTTGTCGGTCTGTTTTAATCGAAAGTAGATGTCGCCCATATCAAGCGCGGCCACATAGAGAGTTGGGTCGACTTCATAAGCCGCCTCGTATTCGCGTAGAGCGTCATCGAATTTTCCTTGCGCGAAGGCCGCTTCTCCTCTCCGCATCGCAGAATCGGCTCCAGTTTTGCCGGAGAACGCCGCACGTTCCCCGTTCTCGGGAATCATTTCAAGAAGGGTTTGCAAAAGATTTGAGTTGTCGCCCAGCGACTTGGCTTTCGGAAGCTGCGCTCGGGCTTCGATGAGATCGGCCTTTGCCTGGGCAGGAGCAACGTCAGTGTCGGACTTACCTATTAGAGAGACACCTAGTCTTTCGTGCGCCACGACATCATTCGGATATCGGCTAATCACGCCGAACAGAAGTGGCACCGCCTCCGCCAACCTGTGCTGTTGGTAATACTCCATTCCCTTTATCCGATCGGGATCAGTGGGATTTGCTGGAGGAGGTGTCGAAGTAGAAGAAGGAGTCTGATTCTGGGAAAAACTAGCAATGGAACGAAGCAGCAGAGCAAAAACCGTGATGGCGTGTCGCGTTCTCATCGGGAGCTCCAGAACGAGAAAGTCTACCCGATTAGACTCCGGATTTTGCCTTTTTTACCTCTTCAGTTAAGGCTGGAACGATGTCAAAAAGGTTCCCCACCACACCAAAATCGGAAATTTCGAAAATTGGCGCTTCCGCGTCTTTGTTGATCGCAACGACGCTGCGCGCGGCCTTCATGCCGACGATGTGTTGAATCGCACCGCTGATGCCCAGGGCCAGATAGAGTTTCGGAGCAACCGTTTGTCCCGACGAGCCGATCTGGCGATCCATGGGTAGCCATCCCGAGTCGCAGATTGGACGTGACGCAGCGATTTCACCACCGAGAGCATCGGCCAGGGCTTTAGCAAGTTCGATATTTTTCTGTTCCTTAATTCCTCGACCCACGGAAACGATGATCTCTGCTTGAGTAAGATCAACGGCCTGTTTTGCTTCCTTGAATATCTCCAGCGGCTTTACGCGAATCGCACCGGCATCAACCTGCACGGCAATCTTCTCGATCGGAGCCGCATTGGCGCCCATCTCGACTTTGTCTCCGCGGAATGCGCCGGCCTGAAACGTTGCAACGTGCGGCGGGTCGCAACTGAACGAAACATCTGCAGCAAATTTTCCCTGAAACATCTGGCGCGTGAAGATCAGCTTGCTGCCATCCTTGCGATAGCCGACGGCGTCGCTGATCAAGGTGCGACCCAGAGATGCTGCCAGCTTGGGCGCGAAATCGCGCACCTGGTAAGTGTGCGGCATCAGTACCAGTTTCGGCTGTTTCGACGAGATGAATTGCTTTAGTGCGGAGACGTAACCATCGGCGGTGTAGCGTTCGAGCTGAGGTGACTGGATCGCGTAAGTCTTGGAGACTTTGGTTTTCGCAATCTCCTGTGCGACGGCATCCACACTGCCGCCCACGACCGCGTTTTCCAAGCTCCATCCGGTGTCCGCAGAAATAGATTGCGCAGCCGTGAGCGTCTCCAGCGAAACGCGATTGAGCTTGCCGTCACGCTGTTCGACAACAACAAAAATTGTGTCTGCCATTGAGTCCTTTACGAAGAAGAGCAAACATGAAAGCCACGATGGAAATACAAGACGTCAGGGAGCATTCTTTGTAGTCTCCTCGTTTCCTTCGTGGCCCGGATCTTTGCTATAGGCGCCTTATGCAGCGCGATCCCCTTCTGTGAGTTTGCGCTCTCTCGGAACTCGCTCAACACGCTCCTGTATCGGGTTCGCAAGTGACGCGCGGAAACGCATCACGCGCTGACGCTCAACAAATCCCCATGCGACGAGGCCCAGACCCACAGCGATCGAAATCGCACACATGACACTAAAGAACATTTCACCGCTGCGTACGTCCCAACCAACCCACAATAGCAACACCCAGGCAAAGATCAGCAGGAAGCTGCCCAGCACCATGAGCGTGCGGCTGAGGCTGCGAGCGTCGTCAACGCGCAATTCCGCGTCAGGACCAGCATAGGCAAGACGATCGTGCTCGTGCCGCAGCTTTTCATCTTCCAGTATGCCTTCTTCCAATCGGCTGAGCGATTCGCGCGGATAGCGTTCGGGATGAATATCCCGCGCGAATTCATGCCCATGTTTCTGGTGTTCCTCGTGCTCGCGGTGCTCTCGATTTTCGATCCGATTCAGTTCTTCTTGTTTCTCCGGCAATGCCATCTCACCCTCCACTCTGGTACGTGTACCTCAGCGGATTCGACAGAGGCCAACTGAACCCGCCATTTCAGATGTGATGCAACTATGTTCCTTTGAGTTCAGAGCACCCGCATTTCATTCTTCAATTTATCAACCAACTTCTTGGCCACCTCGGCAGCGGAACCCTCCAGCATCTCTGTTTTCTTTTGCTTTTGAGGGACATAAAGCTTCTCGATCTTCTGCAGGTTCGGCCCCAGCGCCTGCTGGACTTCGATATGTGTGATCTTCCGCATGGGCTTATTCTTTGCCTGCTTGATTCCGATCAGTGTGGCGTATCGCAACTTATTAATCCCAGATTGGATCGTGAGCACCGCCGGCAATGGCATCTCGAGGTGCTGGAAGAATCCGGATTCGAGCTCGCGCTTCAGCCGAATGCCCGAATTGGTCTTCTCAATACTCATGATGATCGTGGCATGCGGCCAACCCAGAATTTCTGCCAACAGCACACCTGTTTGTGCGTAGCCATAATCGTCCGACTGAAGGCCGGTGAAGACTAAATCAAAGTGCTCATCTTTGATTGCTGCGGCTAGCGCTTTGGCGGTGTTGAAGGAGTCGAGGCCGACAAACTCTGCGCCCTCAAGGTGAATCGCGCGATCTGCTCCCTTGGCTAACGCCTCGCGCAAAACCTGCTGCGCTCGAGCTGGGCCGGTGGTGATCACGACCACCTCTCCGCCGTGCTTCTCCTTTTGACGCAACGCCTCTTCCAGCGCGTACGCGTCCGGTTCGTTGACCTCGTAAGAGACGTCTTCGCGAATCCACGTGCCGCTCTCATTCAGCTTGAGAGGCGCATCCTTTTGCGGCACCTGCTTCATACACACCAGGATGTTCATAACCGTTTGGACAAACCAGTGAGTATAAATGAATGACGCATCTGAAGAACTTAAGCCTGATGGGAGCTCTCAAATCAACGCATAGACGTTAGCGTCGGTGCTGCCGAAATAGATCGTGTTCCCGACTACCACAGGCGATGACAGAACCATGCCGATGCTCTGCATTTTATCCACGCCGATAACCATGCTGTCGTAGAAGCCATCACTGAATGCTGCTTCGTACTTCGGTTTACCGTTAGGGTTTGGTCAAGGCTGAGCCATTCTCTCGCGATCCATCAGTTTGAAAAGTCCATGCTGGTTTTTGCCTCGCAACAGCGATGGCATAGAGCTTGCCCTCTTCGGACCCGATGTACAACATGTCCCCAGCGATTGCAGGAGAAGAGAACATGGGCCAAATGAGTTGCAGAGTGTACAACTCGGCTCCGGTCCTGGCATCGACGGCGTGAAAGAGGCCGGAATCTGAGGTGGCGAAGTACAGCTTGCCACCCTTTGCCACCGGCGATCCGATAACCCATGATCCTTTGTTATTGAAGGCCCATCTCTTCTGGCCGGTTTGCGCATCGAGGGCATAGAGGTTTGAATCACGACACCCAAAGTAGACTACGCCGTGGACAACCATGGGCGACGATTGGATGCCGATCTGGTTGTGAATATCTGGGTCATCACCCGTTTTGAAGCGCCATTTTTCTTTTCCAGTGGTGCGTCCAGTGCGTAGAAGTATGTATCCCAGCAGCCGGCATACACGATGCCATTAGCCACGGCAGGCGAAGAATGAACGACATCACCGGTCTGGAATTTCCACTTCAGCTCGCCCGTCGTTCCGTTAAGGGCGTATACGTTGCTGTCCCACTGCCGAAGTACACGGTTTCCTCCGTTACCGCTGGCGAGGAAAGAAAAAAATCAAATGGATCAGGCATGATTTCGCCCGCTGGCTCTGTGCCGTGCAGATGGTTTCCGGCATACCGGCGCTCGCCGCCCGTCTTGAACTTCCATTGTTGAGCGCCGGTAGCGGCATTAAGAGCATAGAAGTCCCCGTCGAAGCTGCCGAAATAAACCAGCCCGTTTGCAACGGCTGGAGATGAGGTTACACGGCTTCCGGTTTTGAATTTCCATTTCAATGTTCCCGATTCGGCCTCGATTGCATAGAGGTTGTGATCGTTGCTTCCCCACGTATAACGTTCCTGCAACTACCGCAGGCGAAGAGATGACGCGCCCACCGGTCTTGAATGTCCACTTCAGCTTTGGGAATGCGGGACGCCTGTAGCATCGTAAATCCCTGTGTGTTGTGGGTCGCCGCGAAACATAACGGCGTCATTGGCGGGAGCAGGCAATGTGATAGCAAGGGCGAGAAAAAGCTGGATTAATCGCATAGGCGGGCATCTTAGACGCATGCGAGCGATGAGCACGGGGCCTGCGGGATACCTGATCGCAGCCCAGGGGCGAAGCAGCAGGCCACGAATACGAGCTACGCGCCCGCTTTGTCAGCGGACGCTTTCGCCTCGCGCGCTGTCGAATAGCAGATTGAGGCTGTCCGGACCAGGATGATAGAGAACGAAGCGGCTGCCTTGGTCGCCGAAGGCGCGGAAGAGCATTTCGCCGCGTCCGTTGCCGCTGGCATCGACGGCATCGACTACCTCAAGGCGCGGATAGACATCGAGATGCTGATCGTCGGTAATCTGAGCAAAAACTTTGCGTAAGCTTTGGTCGATTTCTTCCCAGGCCGCCACTGTGACGTACTTTTTCGCGCCATCGACGACTGCAGTGGCGGAGTAGACGAGAATCGGCGCATTGTCGCTGTTCACGTCGAAGATACCAAGGTTTCCGTTCTGCAGCTCAATCGGCGGCCATGAAGTTGGTCCGTGAAACCGCTCACGTTTTCCGGTCAACCGCTCCGGAGCTTTCGGTGCTTTGCGCAGCTTGTTTAATTCCGCTCGCGCCAGCTTTTCCATAGCGGCGCGTAACTGGTCCACTTCGCCTGGCTTGGCGTGAAAAGTGAACGGACGCGGCTCCGGTCCGCCTGCATCAGAGACTGCGACGAGCATGTGCATCTCGGGAGGAACGAACTCCTTCACAGGTGCGCTTGATTGTGCTTTTCTCTCTTCGGCTGTATGCCGGCGCAAGGTTGGCCGCTCGGGATCGCGATCAATATTATTCAGCACCTCGTCGGTTTGCTCCTTCGGTGCAGGAGGAGGGGGAGCACCGCGGCGAAGTTTAGGCCGTTCGTCTTCCGGCTCGGCGGGCGTAGCAGCTTTCGCTGGCGCTGCTTTGGCGCCTTGCTCCTTTGACCCTTTCTTCTCGAAGGATCCCGTTCCATACCACACGTTATCGTGCTCGCGTGCGGCGCCAACGGTGAAAGTGCCGATGGCTTCGCCGTTCTTCAGCACGTCATAGAGAACTCCTGGATCGATTGCAAAAGGTTCGGGTTGTGCCTGGTAGAGCTCGGCATCGTAATAGCGTCCTTCAACGCGAATTGCCACAGGTGTAAGCACAGATGTTCCCGGCGTTGGCGTTGGATCATCGCCGTTCCAGGTGACGACCGCGATGGCCCGCGGTCCAGTGTCTTTCTTGCGTTGCGCTCTAACGGTCGGTGGCGGCAGCAGAATAGAAATACAAACAACAAGAAGCGCAGCAGCAATGAAAAGCCTTCTGCTGCGATATAAATGAATCGGACGACATCCAGGGGAATAATGCTTCATGGAAATTGGCGATAAAGCTCCCGACATTGCGGTTCCAAACCAGGACGGCCAGCCTGTCAGCCTGAAGGACTTTCGCGGCAAGCCGGTTGTGCTCTTCTTTTTTCCTAAGGCCGACACCCCCGGTTGAACCATCGAGGCCTGCGGCTTTCGCGATCAATTCGAAAAGCTGCAACGTGCCGGCGCGGTCGTGCTGGGCATTTCGAAAGACTCACCCAACGCTCTCAAGAAGTTTAAAGATAAATATAGCCTTCCTTACACGCTGCTTGCCGACGAAGACAAAAAGCTCTGTGAAGCATTCGATGTATTAAAAGAAAAGAGCATGTACGGCAGGAAGACAATGGGGATCGAGCGCACGTCGTTTCTGATCGACGAGCAGGGGAGAGTAGCGAAGATCTTTCCTAAGGTAAAGCCCGAAGGCCACGCGGAAGAGGTGCTGGCCGCGTTGAAGCAGAAGAAGCGTTGAAGCAGAAGAAGTAGAGACGCAGCATGCTGCGTCTCTACCGTCCAAGTGGCGAATTACAATAAGTTCAGCGCCCATTTAGCATGCCCCGCACTCTCTTCCAGAAGCTCACGCACAAGCACCAGAGTCTCCACAACTTCCGCTATTACGACATCCTGGTGCATGTCTTCATCGTGGTGCTGCTGATTTCTAACCTTGTCGGATCAAAGATATGCGCCATTGGTCCTTTCCGTATCTCGGGAGCACAGCTTCTATTTCCCATCACCTACATCTTCGGCGACATCTTTACCGAGGTGTACGGGTACTCGGGCTCGCGCCGCGCAATCTGGATTGGTTTCTTCGCTTCGGGATTGATGGCGCTAATGGGATTTGTGACCGTGCACATTCCTCCGGCACCAGACTGGCCAAATCAGAAGGCCTTCCAGACAGTTTTCAATTTCGTTCCACGTATGGTGGCGGCCAGCCTCGTCGCATTCTGGTGCGGGGAATTTGCCAACTCATACACGCTGGCAAAGATGAAGCTGCTTACGGAAGGTCGCTGGTTATGGACGCGCACGGTTGGATCGACGGTTGTTGGTCAGGCGGTGGACTCGACTATTGTCATGTTTCTCGCGTTCGCAGGCACAGTGTCCACGAAGACCATTTTTGTCCTGATCGGATCGGGTTATCTAGGGAAGGTGATTTACGAGGTAGTCGCCACACCAGCCACATACGCTGTGGTGAACTTCTTAAAGCGTTCGGAAGGCGTGGACGTTTACGACACGCACACAGATTTCAATCCGTTCGCTAAGCAGAAGGTGGGTGAGACTGATGTGGCAGTCGTGTCAGCCACAAACGCGACGGTTGCAGCGGCTGGTCCTAGCTAAAGAGAGAATGTGGATACAGCCGTTCTCGGTCGCATCAGCGCTTTACCAGCTTCGCCTGATGACGATTTTCTCTACTGGCTCCCGAGCTGAGCTGTCATCGCTACCCCGAGCCTCATCTCCTTGTTGATTCGGCTCCTGCGCAAGAGCATCGATCTTTTTCAAAGCTTCCTGGCGATGTTGATCGGCGCGCTTTTCCAGCTCGTGTAACGTCGGCATGAATCAAGCTCCCGCTTCGCCGCCCTCGCGGTTCACCGTCACCTTCACATGCGCAGTGACCTCGCGGTGCAACTTCACTGGCACATGGAACTCGCCGAGGCTCTTGAGTGGATCGTCGAGGTGGATCTTGCGGCGGTCGACATTGAATCCCTTGGCCTCGAGTGCCGTTGCGATATCCGCCGACGTCACTGATCCGAACAGGTGATCCTTCTCGCCGACTTTGCGCTCAAAGGAGAGCTGCACGTCGTTGAGCTGCTGGGCCAAAGCTTCAGCGCCAGTCTTCTCTTTCGCAGACTTGCGAACAGCAGCGGCCTTCATCTGCTCGATAACGGCCTTGTTGGCGCGGCTGGCTTCGATCGCGAGCCTGCGCGGCAACAGAAAATTGCGGCCATATCCTTCGGCGACCTTCACGATCTCGCCGCGATGGCCGAGCTTTTCTACATCTTCTTTCAGAATGACTTCCATGAAAACAAGCTCCTAAGCTGCTAGCAAAAAACTAAATGCGTTGGCGAAGATTTGACGGCTTGTGACCGTGCCCATCGAAGTTCCCTCGCGGGCGAAAGATCAAGAACTCGCGAACATTCAGAAACCGGCCAGTAGCTAGCAGCTAATGGCCAGCAGCTTCTTTAGTACCTTGCCGCGAACGGCAGCAGCGCGATGTTGCGCGCCTGTTTGATCGCCGTGCTCAGGCGTCGTTGATGCGGCGTGCATACGCCGGTCAGACGACGAGGAACGATCTTGCCGCGTTCTGCCACGAAACCCGAGAGCAGACGCACGTCTTTGTAGTTAATGGAATCGATCTTCTCAACGCAGAACTTGCACACTTTCTTGCGCCGGAAGAATTTGCGCCCCTGGTCGCGTCCGGGGCCGCCGGGACCTCCTCCCGGACGACTATCGCGACGACCTCCACGATCTTGAGCTCCGGCGGCTGCGCCGGTCGGCGTTGCTGTATCTGACATATACCTCCTTGGAGGCAACTAGCAATGGCGATTAGCAATTAGCTAGTCCCTCGTTTTGAACAAATCTTCTAGTTAGCAGGCAAAGTTAATTGCTAGCTGCTAAGCTGCGGCTCACGCTGTTGCGGCCGGCGCGGTTGCTGTCTCTGGCACAGGAGCGGATTCGGCTGTGGAGCGCTTTACGCGCGTCGCGCGGATCTGCTTGATCTTGTCCAGGCGCTTCTGCTCTTCGTCTACGCGGACGCTGATGAACTTAATCACTGGTTCCGAAACGCGCAGACGACGCTCGATCTCATGGATCGCCTTGCCATCGGCGTCAACCGTAAGCAGGACGTAAAAGCCATCCGTGAACTTGCGGACAAGATATGCCAAGCGGCGCTTTCCCCAGGGTTCGATGGATTTCACTGTAGCTCCGGCATTCTTGGCTTGCGTCTCGAAGTTGGAGATGAGTTTATTGAGCTCCTCCTCCTGCAAGTCCGGCCGAATGATAAACATCACTTCATATGTACGTTGCATTCTGTTCTCTCTTTTGAAAAACCTACCCATTACGAACCGCGGATGGTGCAGCCGCGTGTCTTACGGCTAATCCTGCTTCGAAAAGCATCGCGTTACCGTGAGCTGGCCATCCTGTTATCTCCGGCCCACCGGCTACCGCCGGCGGTTCTGTTACTTCGGGCGCTGGTTGAAGCGGTTCATCGCTCCTTCCACACCGTCCCGCAAAATCGCTTCGACTGCATCGGCTCCGCGATCGATCAGTTCACTCACAGCTTAAAATTGCGATTTCTTGAACTGTGCCAGCACAAATTTCGCGCCATCGCGTACCGGATAGTCCGGCTGAATTCCCAGCCGAACTCTTACAAACTCGTCGGTCCCAAGCGAGCCGACCAGCGACTCGACTCCGTTGTGTCCTGCCGTTCCGCCGCGCTGCCTGATTCGCAGGGTGCCGAAAGGCAGATCCAACTCGTCATAAACCACAATCAACCCCTTCGCGGGATCGATCTCCAGGTCATCGATCAACTTGCGCACCGACAGACCGCTCAGGTTCATGAAGGTCTCTGGCTTCGCCAGCATGACTTCGTGTCCGCCGAGCTTGATCTTCGCTGTAGCCGCCTGGCATCTCCGGCTCGCGACATCGACTTTGCATCGCTCCGCGATGCGATCGATGGTTAAGAAGCCGAGATTGTGTGGCGTGAACTGGTACTCGATACCCGGATTGCCGAGACCGACAACCAGCTTCACTCCTATTTCTTGCCCTCGGGCTTCTTCCCGCCCTCAGGCTTTGCTGCCGGCTCTGCCGCTGCTTCCTCGGTCTCCTGCTTGCCCTTCTTGATGACTTCAGGTTCTGCCGGAGCCGCAGCCGCTTCTGCGCCAGCCTCAGCCGGAGCCGCCTCGACTACTTCCTTCACCGCGGTGATATGGGCCACAGGCTGAGTCTCGTCAGTAACGAATTTGACCTTGTCGCTGCGTGGCAGATCGGAGACACGCAGCACCTGGCCGAAAACCAGCGCGGTCACATCGACATCGATGTGGTCTGGAATATCAGCCGGCAGGCACTCGACTTCCACTTCGCGCAGCATCTGCTCAAGGATGCCGCCCTGGGTCTTCACGCCTTCGGGGACACCGGTCAACTGCACCGGGACGCCGACGCGCAGAGTCTGATCCATCGCAATGCGTTTCAGGTCGATGTGCATGAGAGTTCCCTTAATGGGCTCATACTGCCAATCGACAATCATGGCCTTGGTCTGTTCGCCACCAACCTTGAGGTCGAACACCGTATTGTGTCCGCTGTCGGAGTGGAGAATGCGGCCGATCTGTTTTGGATCAACCGTGACCGGAACCGATTCCTTCTTTGCGCCATACACGATGGCGGGAATGCGGCCACTGGCGCGCACGCGACGCGCAGCATTCTTGGTCCGCGCCTGTTCCGGTCGCGGTTGTGTTTCTACAAGTTCTTGAGTTGCCATAATTCCTTAAACTCCTAGCTTCTGAGTTCCTAAGCTTCTAACCTCAAGCCAGCAGCTTAGGAGCTCAGAGGCTTACCTGCTAACTGAAGAGGCTACTTACTGACGTCTCTTCGTGAATGCTCTCGATCGCTCGCGCCAACAGCCCCGCAATCGATCTAACCTTAATCTTCGGCTCCGCTTTCGCCGCTTCGCTGAGCGGAATTGTGTCCGTCACGACCACCTGCTCAAGACGCGACTTGTGAATGCGCTCTACCGCTTGTCCCGACAACACCGGATGCGAGGCGCATGCCAACACCCGCGTGGCACCTGCATCGAGCAGTGCATCGACCGTCTTCACCAGCGTGCCGGCCGTATCGATGATGTCATCGAGGATCAGCGCCGTGCGTCCTCTCACGTCGCCGATCACGTGCATCACTTCAGTCACGTTCATGTCCGTGCGTCGCTTATCGACAATGGCTAGCGCCGCATCCATCTTTTTCGCGAAGAAGCGCGCCCGCTCCACGCCGCCCGCGTCCGGCGATACCACCGTAAGGTCCGGCAAATTCAATTCCTTCACCGCCGAAACCAACACCGGCGACGCAAACAGGTGATCCACCGGGATGTTGAAAAATCCCTGGATCTGGGGCGCGTGTAAATCAACAACCAGCGCGCGATGCGCACCGGCCGTTGTCAACAAATCCGCCACCAGCTTGGCCGAGACCGCCACGCGCGGCTTGTCTTTGCGGTCCTGCCGCGAGTACCCGTAATACGGAATCACCGTCGTGATCCGCCGCGCCGACGCTCGCTTCAGCGCGTCGATCATCAGCAGCAACTCCATCAGGTGCTGATCGACGGGGAAGCACGTTGGCTGCACGACGAAGACATCGGCGCCGCGCACGTTCTCCAGCAACTGAAAATAAACTTCGCCGTCGGAGAAGCGCTGCAAATGCGCCTGTCCGCGCGGAATCTCGAGAAACTTGCAGATATCATCCGCCAGCTTCTCATTTGCCGTTCCGCAGAAGATCTTGAAGCGATCGTTATCGCGATGCCGCTGCGGTTTGCGTTCAGTCTTCTGTGCGGGAGGCGTTTGTGTATTCGCCTGGCCCTTCTGCTGCTGTTGCTGCTTCTCGATTGCGATTGCGGTCGACGTCATTCCTCAAGCCTCGTGAAAGCTGGTTTTCTTTCTCGGTTGTGGAACTGCGTAAAACAAGCACTCAGCCTTCAGCACTGGGCATTCAGCCTCTGACCATTTTCGTTTTCCGTCAGCCATGCGCTTCCCGGCTGAATGCTGACGGCTAAGTGCTGAGTGCTTCTGTTCCTGGCTGGGCGGCTAGGATTCGAACCTAGACAAAGTGCTCCAAAGGCACTTGACCTACCATTAGTCGACCGCCCAAAATCCTGCGCTGATTAGAACTGGTTGCTAACTGTTGACTGGGAGTGAGCGTTAGCGGCTGACTAACATTGTCTCCCAGTATTGGTTTCTTGTCGGCGTGGTAGTTACATGGGCGGCATAGCCCATGGCCTGCACTCTTTCCGCAGCAGCTTCTGCCTTCTGCTTCGAATCGAAGAGCCCATAAACGGCCGATCCGGAGCCGGAGAGCGAAGCATAACGCGCTCCATCGCCGGCTTGACCGTAGAGCACACGCTTCACGTCACGCAATTCGGGATGCTGAGGAAAGACGACGCGTTCGAAGTCGTTCTCAATCCCGGTACGGACAAGGTCGAGAAGCTGTGTCTCGGCCCGGTCCCCGCTCCTGGCGGGAACACCGGATATTGGAGTCTTGTAACCGCTGCTCAGCCACGAATACACAACGCGGCTGAACTCCACGATTTTAGCGGATTGCGGAGCAATGGTCAAAGTTGCCAGATGTCCGGAAGATGCTCGCGGGCCGGCGACTTCAATCGATTCGCGTTCGGCAAGCGTGTCCCAATCCGAGAAGGCCTGTGGCGTTGAAACGCCAATTTCTGGCGTGACCACGACGCAATCGACGCTCGGCAGGTCTTCCAGAGGGAGGACTTGCTCGCCGCGTCCTTGTCCGTAAACGGTGCCACCAACCAGAAACAGCGGGAGATCGGAGCCGACCTCCTCGCAGACGCGCAGGCGGTCATCGGAATCAAGAGCTCGCTCGGCCTCTCGTTCCAACGCAAGCAAAGTGGACACTGCATTGGGCGAAGCCACACCGAGTCCGCCCTGCAGCGGCAGGTTCTTCTCGATCGTAATCGCGAGTTTCCCGCGCTGGCCGATGATTTTCATGAACCGATCGGCCACGCGATAGCAGGTGTTCGATTCGTCTGCCGGAACCTTCGGATTCTTGCAACGAATTTCGATCCCCGTCCCACGCCCAATCTCGACCTTCACTAGATCATGCAACGCGATGGTCTGATAAACCGTCCGCAGCTCATGAAATCCGTCTTCCCGAATTGGACCAATCGCCAATCCAATGTTGACCTTGGCGTGCGAGCGGACGGTGGTCGGCATGATGACATTGTAAGGGTAACGAAAGGTTCAGGATGGACGAGCACCGAGACTCAACGAGAATCGGAGCCATGTTAGGCCGGCGGGCCAAATGTTAGACGACCATCCCTGCAGCACCGGTGACGCTCGCATTGCGCGAAACGCTCCGGCTCTACGCCACTTTCTCCGTTACCTTTGCGTAGGTTCCCATCAACTCGGCCTGCTCGATGATTGTGCCTTCCATCCCTGACAATACTTCCTTATAGGTCGCACTCGGCCCAAGCGGAAGAGTGGCGCGCAGAGCATACAGTCGGAAAAAGTAACGATGCGTTCCGGAGGGTGGACAGGGTCCCATATATCCGATCTTTCCGGAATCGTTGCGCCCCTGGAGTCCCAATTCCGGAATCGAGCCGTTCTTGGGGACATTCTGCGCAATGTGATTCGTGGAAGCGGGAATGTTATACAGCACCCAGTGAACAAACCCGTCTACTCTTGGAGCATCTGGATCGTGAACAACCAGAACAAAAGACTTGGTCTCTTTCGGCGCTTCTGACCAGGAAAGGTCCGGCGAGACATCCTGTCCTTCGCAGGTGAACTGTTGTGGGATTTTGCCCCCGGCTTGAAATGCCCTGCTTGTGAGCTTCATATCTCAACCTCCTATGCTTGCTTGGAGCAAACAGACTCGCGCTCAGGCTGCGCTGATTTCGTCCTCTCTGCGCCCCATGTATCGTTCAAACCAATCACGAGCCAGACGCGCAACTTCGTCGAGGGCGCCCGGTTCTTCGAAGAGATGGGTCGCGCCGGGAACGATTTCCAGCCGCTTTTCGCAAGTGAGCTGCTGCATCGTCTGGTGATTCAACTCGAGTACAGTGGAGTCGTTTCCGCCTACGATGAGCAGCGTCGGCGATTCGACTTTCCTCAGCGCGGGCCCGGCGAGATCGGGCCTTCCGCCGCGCGAAACGATTGCTGCTATCCGGCTTCCCATCTGCGATGCTGCTAACAGAGCCGCGGCCGCTCCAGTGCTCGCGCCAAAATAGCCGAGCTTCGCGTTCCTGAATTGGGACTGCTGCGTCAGCCAGCCAGTTGCATCGAGCAGCCTTCTTTCCAAAAACTCGATATTGAATCGCAATTCCGCAGTCCGAACGTCCACCGATTCTTCGTCCTCAGTCAATAGATCGAACAACAAGGTCGCGATTCCGGCATCCTGCAGCACCCTTGCTACACGCTGGTTCCGAGGACTATGGCGGCTGCTGCCGCTCCCGTGAACGAATAGCACAACACCTTTCGGATTAGCCGGGACGGTCAGATCGCCTTGCAGCATCGCCCGGTCGGATGGAATGCGTACGTTCGTGCTAGGCGAGCTGTTGCCGTATCCACCAGGCAGCCGTTGTCCGGCGTGATCGCCGGGAGCATGCGACAGCAACGAGCGAACCTCCTCGTCACTGGTTTGCTCAAAATTCCGGTAGAACATTCCCACGGCGTAAAACGGCTGCGGCATCATCGCGCAAACCACATCATCTACTTCATTGCGCAACTCTTCGCAGGTGAATTCGGAGGCTACAGGAACTGCCACGACCACATGTCGCACACGCGGGCGCAGGGCCCGCGCCGCCGCGCGCATGCTTGCTCCGGTCGCCAAACCGTCGTCGATGAGAATTGCCGTGCGGCCTTCGATCTGCAAGGGAGGTCGCCCGTCGCGGTACTCTCGTTCCCGGCGCCCGATTTCCAGCTTTTCCCGCTGAGCAATGGCTTCGATTTGCTCGCGAGAGATTCCAAGTTCATCGACTACGGAACGATTCATCACCACGGTTCCGCCGCTGGCAATTGCTCCCATAGCCAGCTCTTCCTGCCCAGGTGCTCCGAGTTTTCGGACGATGAATATGTCGAGCGGCAGGTTCAGTTCACGAGCAACTTCGTAAGCTACGGGCACTCCCCCTCGTGGGAGCGCCAGGACAATGATGTCGTCCCGGTTGCGAAATGATTCGAGGGCTCGTGCGAGCACATGCCCTGCTTCTCTGCGGTCCTGAAACAACATGCGTTTCGGTAGCCCTCACTAGCGGACGTCGTGGCGGCGATTAGGCGCTTGGCAGGACTCTTCCGCCAGATTTATGCCGCAATTTTACGCTGCTTCAGGTCGCGTTCATGCTTTACGCGTTTCGAGAGCATAGACTTAGCTTTCTCCAGCTCTTTGCGCCGGTCTTCGCTGAGCTTGCGTCCCGCACGATTCATGAAAAAGGTGAGCATGCGCATTCCCAACGCCGGTCCCTTGGGCGAGACCTTCTTTGATGCCAGCACTCTGGCAACTGTGGAGGCACTCTTGTTGAACAGGCCTTCGGGTGGATATGTGGATTCGGTTTGAACCTTCCTTATCCAGCGTTTATTGCCGCTCCGAGACGAACGCTTGTGCATCTTTTCTTCCTCCGCAGCAAGGTCCTGTACGCTCGCCCTGTTTACTCGAAGGCGCGAGTACCGACTTGCATTATCGCCTTCATTGACTAGATTGGCTCACAAACTCGAGTGTTGTCTGAGGAGGCAAGCGCTTTCACGGTTCATTCAGAGGACCTTGGAAGGGGGCCATAAAAATAAAGCGGAATCCAGCCGCTGTGCTGGAAATTAAAGGGATCGGACAACCGAATCTTCGGAAGTGGTCAACAGTGGCGACTCCTTCGAGCAACTCGGAGGAATGCCTGATTACTTTAGGCACGGTAGCATCTGCCGACCTATTCTCGTTCTGGCGTATCTCCTGCAAGATGGATGGTATGCCTCGGAAGTATCTGCAAATTTTCCCCGGTATTTGCCGACACGAGTTCGGTTGGCCGCGCAAGAGTCCGGAAGGCGATTACTACCAGGTTTGTCTGATCTGCGGTGACGAATACCAATATGACTGGCATACGATGCAACGATTGGGCAAACGAGAGAAGCGCGGCGCCGCCCCTGTCCCCAATGAAGAGATTACGCGAAAGGCAAGTTG
>DATLKS010001010.1:0-4333 GCA_035538255.1 Terriglobales bacterium | reverse complement strand
CATATTAAGACAGAGCGGCTTCCAACGTGACAAGCGATTGCCTAAAGAACCGGACTTGCATATGTTTGCCCCAAGGTCGCGGCAGTACAATTCACCGAGCTGTCCTGGTAGGGTCGAGGAATGGCGCCATACTCCGTAGGTCCGATCTATCGGGTGCTCCCCGTTTCCTCTGGGAGTGCCTCACTAACCGAACCGTTAGCTGGGTTCCATCCCCCGCCACGTCGAACGGAGCGTGCAGATTTCCCGCACTCCGCTCTCCTGCTCGCTTCACAAGAAGGTTTATGAGATGCAGCCAATTGGAGGTGCTTTCAATCCGGTGAGGTCACCAGCATCTACTCCACACCATCCCACCGCTTCCGCCTTCCTCTTCCTGTATATCCTCTGTCTCAGGTCTTGCAGATTGCCGAGCGTTTTTATCAGACGCCCCTGCCTCCCATCATGGCCAGAAGAACTACGAAACAGCTGGGTTCCTTCGCTCCCTGGGAATTACCCCAGTTCCTCGCTACTGCAAACCCTTCCGCCACCTTCTCGCCTCCTTCCTTTTCCCGGTTTAGCCGGTTATAGGTCGGACCTGCTCCAGAGTCTTTCGCTCTGGGACGAGTAAGGTTTCTCCAGTTGCGTAACATGCCCTTGCCACCGTGCTGCCCCTACCACCCCGCCGGAGTGTCATGTCCCCTCGGTCAGCCCGCGCCATGCCATGTTGCCTTCGCCCCGAAGCAGGGGGCTCGGCCTCCAGATCTTTATTTTGTTTCGAGGCCCCTTCTGGGTTCACTTTCGTTGCGGCCCGGTGACTTGCTCACCATCCCTAAGATGGCTTTGTCGGTCGGCTTCATCCGCTTCGTTTTCTCCACGGATACGACCCAAGCTAAGGGGCTTCTGACTTTTACCCCTGTAGGTCTACCTCCTCCTACTGAACATGTCTGCCTTTCCTGGACGCACTGCTTCGCCAAATTGTATGCGCAGTGAAAATAGCGCAATTCCCTGCCGCGACGGCTGTCCCATCCAGGTTATCCCTTCACCCTCGAGCGCCAAGAATCTCTCCCGGAGGAACGCCCGCGCAGTATACCTATATATATAAGGATGGAGGAACCCGGACGTTTCCGCGACGCTGCTTGGTTCGGATTAGGCAGCCCGATCGCACCGGTGGTGCAGCCCACCCAGTCGCACATAAGAAAGGACGCGACCTGAGGCTAGGCTGTGAGTTCTTCGGTCTGGCGTTCCCTTCCCTAGTCCGAGATGCGTGCGGCCCTCGTGGTACGAGTCGACAACGCAACACCCATAATATTGAATCGCGCGAAGTCCGTTATCCTTGGCATCCTTGGCACGCTCGCGCTGTAGCCGTCCACGAAGCCTTGACCAAGAATGGGCGAGGTGTGTTCCGGTGCAGCATCGATGAGAACCCAGGAGTTCGGCTCTTGGAGATCCCGCAATGGATGGTCGATTCGGCCGCCTGTTGCCATATGCGCATGGCGACAGTGCCCACGGTCAGCTGCGGTGCGTTGCGGGATTTGAAGGAGCTGCTTCGATGCGCGTCGTTTCCGGACAGTGATGTTGTGCTAGAAGGTCAGCATCGTTCCTTGCTATCTCCAGGAGATGCTGATGCGAAAATTACTAAGCCGACAGAGAGTCGCTCAATTCAAACTGTTTCATCCACCCGAGAAGCGCCCGTCTTGGCAGGTGCTGCCTCCAGAAACCAGACGGAAAACAGTAAGGTTGCTGGCGCGACTGCTGCGCGAGCACATCGGAGTCCATGCCTTCGGCGGCAGAAAGGGGACTGGCGATGAGTGACAAGATCAAGCCACACCATCTCGAGCGAAAGGCGATTCTGTATGTTCGCCAGTCCTCTGCGTACCAGGTTAGTCACAACCTGGAAAGTCAGAAGCTGCAGTATGCCATGCAAGAACGTTTGCAGCAGTTGGGCTGGCGCGAGATCGAAGTTGTGGATGAAGATCTGGGTCGGTCGGCAGCCGGGACGGTCACGCGTGCGGGTTTCGAACGCATGGTGGCAGAAGTGTGTTTGGGCAAGGTGGGAGCCGTGGCCGCTCGGGAGGTGTCTCGCTTCGCGCGCAACAGCCGGGAGTGGCAACACTTGGTGGAAGTGTGCCGGATCGTGGACACACTGTTAATCGACCAGGAGACCATCTATAGTCCGCGACAAAGCAATGATCGCTTATTGTTGGGACTGAAGGGTAGTTTGAACGAATACGAACTGGACTTGTTGCGCCAGCGTTCGGTCGAAGCGCGGCGCGAAAAAGCACGTCGAGGCGAACTGCTGGTGACCGCGCCGGTCGGTTACTTGAAAGGCGAAGAACAACATTGGGAAAAAGATCCGGACCGCCGTGTGCAGGAAGCCGTCCTGTTGGTATTTCGCAAATTTCTCGAACTCGGTACGGTTCGTCAGACCTTACTATGGTTCCTGGAACACGATCTGCAATTTCCTGTGTACACCCGGCAAGGCGAGACCAGTTGGAAACGGCCTTCCTACGCAACGATCTACCGAATTCTGACCAACCCGGTTTACGGCGGTGCCTATGCCTACGGAAAAACAGAACACACACTGCGCTATGAAAATGGCGAGCCTCACCGCGGCGCTCGACGCAAACCGAGGGAGCAGTGGCTGGCCTTGCTTCCGAACTCCCATGAGGGCTACGTGAGTTGGGAGCAATATCAGCAGATTCAACAAGCGATCGCGGAAAATGTTCGTGGGAGCGGGCCATCGGGCGCCGTGCAAGGCGGTGCGGCTTTGTTGGCCGGTCTGTTGCGTTGCCGGCGGTGTGGTCGTAAGCTCACCGTGTTGTACACTGGCAACCACCATGATGTACTCCGTTATATATGTCATCGAGGCTGGCTGGACAGTGGGCAACCGCGTTGTATTGCATTCGGCGGAATGAGCGTAGACGAAGTCATCGCCAAAGAGGTGCTGTGCGTGGTGCAGCCTGCAGGAGTGGAAGCGGCGGTATTGGCAGGCGAAGAAGCAGCCCGTAAGCAGGACGACGTCTTGGACGCCTGGAGACGAGACCTGGAAGCGGCGCGCTATGCCGCGCAGCGTGCCCAGAAGCAGTACGATGCCGCGGATCCGCAAAACCGTCTGGTGGCCGACGAATTGGAGCGCCGCTGGAATCAAGCTTTGCAGCGAGTGCAAGAGATCGAACTGCGGATCGAGCAGCATATCCATGGTCAAGGGAAAACGACGACACCAACACGTGAAGAGTTTGAGGGTCTCGCAGCCAAACTGGAGGCGGTGTGGAATTGTCCGGACACCGATATTCGTCTAAAGAAGCGTATTGTTTGAACGCTGATCCATGAGGTTGTCGTGGATGTGGATCCACCGGCAGGTGAAGTCATTCTGACCATTCACTGGAAGGGTGGCGTGCACACGGAGTTGCGCTTGCCCCGGCGGCGACGTGGGCAGAATAGCGCGCAAACATCGAAAGCGATTATCGATACCGTGAGAGTGTTGACGCGAATCTGTCCGGATGAAGTGATCGCTGGTGTGCTCAATCGAAATGGCCTGTTGACCGGGCGCGGCAATCGCTGGACGCAGGAGCGCGTGACTTCGCTGCGGAGTCATCACGCCATTCCTTGTTACGATGCTGGCATGTGTGAGGCGGAAGGGTGGATGAACCTAACGGAAGCAGCCAATACGTTAGGCGTGAGCGCCAGAACACTTCGGCTGGCGGTCGAACGAGGCGAGATCGAAGCGGAGCATCCCTTGGACGACGGCCCTTGGATTTTTAATCGACGCGCGATAGAAACAGAGGCTGCCGAACAGTTCCACGCACGCGTCCGAGGCAGCAATCGAAACCCCGCAATACCAACTTCTGAGCAGAGTACACTCGGTTTTTCAACCACATAGCGAGGTGGGGCAGTATGAAACGCACTTGTAATAGCGAATATACTCAGCGAGCAGGCGTTTCAGGTGGCGTTCGTCAACTGCAATGATGTGATCCAGGAGATCACGCCGGCAACTCCCTACCCAACGCTCTGCGACTCCATTCTGCCAAGGACTTTCGAACGAAGTGCGGACAGGACTTACGCTCAGGGATCGAACCGCTGCAGGGACTTCCCGTCCATACTTGGCATCACGATCAAAGACGACGAACCTTGGAGCGGGGGAAAGATATTATCACCTCGCGCTACGGTGCGGACCCCGTCAGCCAAGTGCGCCCAGGCCTGGTGTTCATCAATACTGCGCTCCCCAACTACGGTGCAAGCGTCACCAACACCGCGCGTACTTATACCTTCGGCGAAACCCACACTTTTAGCTCGGCGACAATCAACCAGTTTCGGTTCGCTTTTAGCCGCACCAAGCCCATTTTTGTTCCGTTCACCA
>DATLKS010001009.1:0-2514 GCA_035538255.1 Terriglobales bacterium | reverse complement strand
TTTGCCGGTTTGGTTACGCTGCTGGCGGTTGCGCTTTTCAGGCCCGGTTCAGTCTCGATGACGGTCAATTCAACTGTCTGCGGCAGCTCAATTCCGACGGGCTTTCCATCGTAGAACTCGACTTTGATTTGCAGATTGGGCGTAAGGTACTCAACGGCATCGCCGAGCGTATCGCGCTTAAGGTGTGTCTGCTCGTACGTCTCAGTGTTCATGAAGTAGTAGTCGTCGCCATCGCTGTAGAGGTACTCCATGTCCACCTCATCCACCACGATCTTCTCGATCGGATCGGGAGACCGGAAGCGATGCTCGAACATCGCTCCAGTGCGTAGATTCCGCAGCTTAGCCTGGATGAATGCGCGCAGATTACCGGGCGTGCGATGCTCGACGCTGAATACCGCGTGAAGATCATTGTTGTGCTTGATGATCATGCCGGGGCGCAACTGTGTGGCAGGAATGGCCATGCAGAAAGTCTCCGTTACTGAACTGGTGAATGCCTGCCGAGCAGGTTGGAAGCCGTCTCCCGGTTGGAAACGTCGATGAGCGGCGAACTGTGTATTTTAGCATCCCGCGTCTTTCATCTTATCTGGCCGCTGAGTGCATGGCTGCTGAGCCTGCCGTGTTCTCGGCGGGCTCTCCATCGGGAGGATTAAGGAATTATTTGTTCACACGTAGGTGAAAGTCCCAACCCTTTCTCTTGCTAAGATGGCAACCAACACTGCTCGTTTACAACCTAGATGTCCAAGAAAATCCTGTCGGTCTCCGACAATGACGCTCTACGTGTCACTCGGCATATCATGCTGCAGAATCGCCGGTTTGATGTAGTCTCAGCCGCCAACCTGCGCGAAGTGCGCAATGCTGTGAAAACCGGTGACTTCGATCTGGTAATTCTTGGCGTCTCCATTGAAGGTGATGCGAAGAGGGAAATGGCCAGCCTGGCGCGGAGGCACTGTGGCAAGGCGAGAATTTTGGAGCTATGCCGGATGAGTCCTGAAGTTCATGACGCAGACCATCATCTCTTCAGTCCCGAGCCAGAAGACTTGGATCAGACCGTGCGGCGCATTCTGAGCGGCGAGAAAATAGAGATGTAAAGATTCACGCGAAGAGACATCTTCTGCGGGCCAATCACCCACGCGTCTTGGCGATTTCTGGAAATTCTCCTGGCTCTTTGGCCTCCTCGCGTTCCTCGGCCGGCAGCTGCTGAGGCTGCAAGTGGTGTTTGGTGAGTCCTTCCTTTAGTTTTTCGAAGCCCTCTTCCGGACTGTCGACGAAGGAGAACAGATCTTTGTCTTCCGGCGAGATGGTTCCCGTATCCACAAGCACGTCGAGATCGAGCACACGATTCCAATATTCTCGGCCATAGATGAGCACGACGATTTTCTTCGCCAGCTTCTCGGTCTGGGCTAGCGTGAGTATCTCGAAGAGCTCGTCGAGCGTTCCAAAGCCGCCAGGAAAGATGACCAGCGCTTTCGCCAGATAGGCGAACCAATACTTGCGCATGAAAAAGTAGTGAAATTCGAAGTTTAATTCCGGCGTTATGTAGCGATTCGGGAACTGCTCGAAGGGCAAGCGAATGTTCAGGCCGATAGTCTTTCCCCCCGCCTCGCTGGCGCCCAGGTTGGCTGCCTCCATGATTCCCGGACCGCCGCCCGAGGTCACAACAAACCGATGACGCTTCGAGTGCAATTTCATCGACCATTTGGTCAACAGATAAGCAAGGCGGCGCGCGTCTTCGTAATATCGCGCCATCTCGACTGCAGCCTTAGCTCGCTTCAGCTTCAAGGAATTCTCTCGTCCATGAAGGGCGCCATCCAGCGTAGCCGGCTGCTCATGCTCCGGGGCCGGATGTGCTGAGCCGGGCTTCTCCAGCAATTGCAAAGCGTGCTCGGCGGAGCGGAGATTTGCAAACCGAGCAGAGCCGAAGAACACCACTGTGTCCTGGATCCGCTCACGGCGGAAGCGGGAAAGCGGCTCGGAATACTCGGCCAGGATGCGCAGCGCGCGTCCGTCGGGGCTGTTCAGGAACGTGGGGCTTTCGTACGCGAGAGGCGCTTTCGCCAGTACTGGCTTGTCGTCGTGTGCCATAGGAGAGATTCGACTCAAGGTGCGCGAAACTTCAAGCTTACAGGAGGGTACGGCTAAAGGAACAGCTAGCGGCGATCCCGATAGTTCACGGCCTCCGAAATACCAATCCAGAGGTCGAGCAGTCCTAATCCGGTCGTAAGACCGCGAACGAAGCCAGTCCCCAGCAACCAGCGCAAGGTTGGGAAACTGCTGACGACGCTGTTCTCGGTCCAAGCCGGAAGCCAGGGCAGAACGGTCAAGACCAATCCTATCCAGAGACAGAACACTACCGTGCTGACCAGGAAGAAACGTTGTATCCAGATAGGCGGGGGCGCTTCAGGAGGTGGAGGACTAAGCAGCGCTGTCGCACCAGGTCGTGACTGCGACTCCACGGATTTAGCTTCCTCAGCCAGCGAATTTTGCTCCCTGATACCTGCCGGAAACCTCAACAGC
>DATLKS010001008.1:0-2011 GCA_035538255.1 Terriglobales bacterium | reverse complement strand
ACGAGGTAAAAAAAATATGCAGCGGTTTGGAGTTCTTGTTTCAACAACGATAGCCTTGGCGCTAATGACTCCTTCCTCTATCGCGGAAGACAGCAAATGCGATTGCCCTAAAGACGATCCTGCGACTCACGGTTTAGTGGTAACGCTGATCGATAAAGAGCTGTCCTCCGCCGAACGGATGCCGACAAGCGGTGCGTTGGGATTTCCCAAAACGGTTACCGTCTGCATGTTCTACGATCCAACGAATAAGGGCTATCCGCAGGATTTAAAGCTCGTCGTTGAAGGCTCGATCGACGGTCGCACCTGGTTTCCCGCAAATCTGGCCGGGCGGGACACACAAGCAGCATCCGCAAATGGCTGCGTTCAGGTTGCGCCTACTCGCTTCGTAAGGGTTGGGTGGCCACCGGCCGCTAATGTACCATCACCGGGACCGCACGTAACGGCGGAGGTAGAAGTCAGCTACTAAACTGAGCAGTTCCAGATCGACCTATGTTCAGCGGCTATAAGGAAATCGTTTACGGCGTGGTATTTGGTTTCGCTGCGGCCATACTCGACACGGCGCTCGACGGGCGCGCTGAGGGCCAAACCCTGCTCGCCGAGATCGGCAGCCATCCTGTGATGATGCTGTACCGCGTACTGTTCGTGGTGCTCGGTTTCCTAATCGGTTGGCTGCTCTGGAGAAACAACAATCGGGAGCGCGAGTTCCGACAGACGATGGAACAAGTCAGGCGCTTCCATCACGATTACGAAGCCGAGGCTGTGGTGTTGCACACGCAGCTTCAACTTCTGCTGACCAAAAACCTCCAGGTTTCTCCGGAAGACCAGGCGTTGCTTCGCTCTGCCTACGAGAAATCACGCGACCTGCAGACGCTCGCAAGGCAACGACCTCTCATTTAGGACATCAAGAAGTGGAGAACCGGCCGCCCTCAGCCGTGAGTTTATGGTTTCAGGATCTCCGCAAAGCTATTCGGTTTTCGCCAGCTCGTACAGATATTCGATGTGCGATTTCACTGCGCCGTCGATTCCTTGCACCTTCGGATTGCTCGATTCGATTACGTAATACTCGTTCGGCGCATGCGCGCCGCTGCCATGGCCAAGACCGAAGTGTCCGGCCGGAAGGCGTAACGGTTCTCCCGTGAATACGTAGCCCGGCCAGGAACCGGCCAGTCGGGGAAATATGATGGGATCAATTCCAGCCCGGCGATACACGGCTTGTGCTGCGCGAATGATTCCCGAATTGGCAGGCGTGCTCGTCGGATCATAGCCTCCAGTCATGTTCACCTCGATGTCGCCGAAACCGTGCTTGGCAAGATGTGCCTTCAGCAACTGCAGAGACTCAGCGGCGGTCATGTCCGGAACGAGACGGCAGTCGAGCTTGGCTACAGCCTTGTGCGGAAGGATCGTCTTTCCACCCGGCCCTGTGTATCCGCCGACGAGACCTTCGATGTTCACAGTCGGGCGCGAGGCCAGCATCTCCAGCGCCTGTTGGTATGGAACATCGTTTATCCAATGGTTGATTCCGAGCGTTTTCTTACGTGTGCTTTCATCCTCGCGGCGTGCCGCTTCAGCGATCATCTTTTTGTCGTCTGCCGAGAGGGGTCGAACTTTCTGCAAGTAGCCCTCAATGGCAGGCGTGTTGCCGTCTGGCGTCACTAACGTGGTGAGAGCCTCTACCAAATGCCATGCCGGACTGTCGGTCATCGCCTTGAGGCTGGAGTGGACATCCTGTTTTGGGCCGCGGCCCCAGCGTTCTCCGCTCGACACTAACTCCAGCTCCATGACGCCCTTTGCTCCCAGGTCGATGGTCACTTGGCCATCGGGATTTTGCGAAGCCGACGGCATAAACAATCCAGTGCAACGCTTCAAGGCAGCGAGCACTTCCGGACGGCGCACGATCTGAGGAAAATGCGGTGAGCCGATCTCCTCTTCTCCTTCGGCGACAAAGACAAAGTTCACCGGCGGCTTGCGTCCGGAGGCCTTGAAAGCATGCAGCGCGGCAAGGAGAGTCGCC
>DATLKS010001007.1:0-3323 GCA_035538255.1 Terriglobales bacterium | reverse complement strand
AGCGATCCCTCCGATCAGTTCTTCTCTTTCATTTTCGTCGGCGACTTCGTAAACTGCGCAAACCCTTCCAGCGCCGACTTTATCTGTCCTGCGTATGGTCCATTCGGGTCCAATTGCAAGTATCTCTGGTAAGCCTCGATGGTTCCCGGAGGAATGACGTAAACAATCTTTCCGTCCTGCGACTCGGAAGTGATGGCGCTGAGAAGGGAATCGCCCAACAGTTTCCAGGCCAACGCATCTTGCGGATTGAGTAGCGTGACCTTCTGAAGCGGCGCAATGGCGTCAAGCAACTTTCCTTTGTTCGTGAGCACAATGGCGACATTTTTGTAGCAGCCTGCCTGCATGTTTTTAGCTGTGGGATCCACGGTTAGAATCTTGTCGCAGGCCGCAGTCGCTTCTGGCATCTTGCTGACCTGCGCCAAATCTGTTCCGAGTTCTATGTACGTCCCCACCGCCGGCTTCAGCATCGCTGCTTGCTCCAGTGTGTTGATAGCTACCTGATATTGCCCTACGCCGCCATAGGCCAGCCCGAGATTGCTCAAAATCACCGGGAGGTCCTTGTCTTGCACGAGCATATCCACTGCTCTCTGCTGGCTCACCAAACCATTGCGTATCACTCCAATTTTGCCGATCACCTGGAGGCCATCTTCATCTCTCACTTCCGCCTCCTCGATCGCCTGCTCATATTCCGTAATCGCCGTCTGATAATCTTCCTTCATCCTGGCAAGCAGCGAGGGATTTTGATCGCTCGTTGCCGTCTGAAGTTGCTGCCGGATCGCCTTGGCATCCTGCATCGCCTGATTGCCGTTCGCGAAATGTGGCTTCATCAACTCGGATCTCTTGACCGCATCATCCTTCGTTTTGGTCGCCGTTTTGATGTCCGTCTGCTGCGCCGCAAAATCCAAGCCTTCGCCAGAAAGCGTAGACGACAGGACTATGAGCAGCATGAGCAGCGGGAGTTCGCAAAACTTCAAAAGCAACCGGCCCATGATCAATTCTCCTTCACTGTGCGGTGAGGTCCCCGCCGCATTGTGTCGCAAGACGGCATAATCGGCCACGGGATTCGCAACCCGACGACGGTTGTCACACTGAACGCGGTTTTGTGACATCGTGGTCGAAGGGGCTAAGCAAGGCCTCCCCGAAATTTGGCCAGCGAACGCAAACTGTGTTTCCCTTCGATGATCTCGATCCGTTGCCCTGCAGGGATATTCTGAAATGATTGGCGAAGGCCGCTGGGCCATTCAATCTGTAAGTCTTTTACTTGCTTTTCGCGAGCCAGACCCAGGTGAACAACGCGCGAATTATTGCAGCCGAAACCGTTGCCCCCATTCACCCACTTGAAAATTCTGCGCTTGCCAGCCAGGGCTGAAACTCTTGCGCCGATGGCATCGCGGTTAGAGCGCGTGCCAATCAGCCGAATCTCGAGAGAGTTGTATCCAGAACCTAAATTGTGGTAAAGGCGGCTGGTTTCGCGGGAGCCCCAATAAAATCCGCCAAGCGAGCCGAACAGGCTCAAGTTTCCGCTGTCATTGTAGTCGGCAAGAGCCGTGCCATGCAGCATGCCAAAATGCACGAGCCCTGCCGATTGAGCGACGTCCGAGAAATGGCCTTCGCCGTCGTTGTGGAACAGCGGTTTCGGCTCGGCCCAGTCAAGCTCAGGGTTACCGGTACCGATCGTAATCTCGTCGAATCCGTCGTTATCGAAGTCGCCAACTTGCGTGGACATGCCGCCGTACCAGCCAGTGATTCCCGCCTCCTCAGTGACATTGCGGAAGGTACCGTCACCCTTATTGCAGAACAGTAATTGCCGATCCGCTGGAGAAGCAGCAGTGCTGTTGAGTTTGGCCTCGATCATGGTCTTAACTGTCAAATCTCCGCCTGGATAAGTGCAGACGAACAGATCGAGGTTGCCATCATTGTCGAAGTCGAAGAAAGCCGGGGTATATGCAGTCGTTTGCGTGCGAATACCTGCTTCGACGGTGACATCTGAAAATTTGCCATTGCCGAGATTCCTGAAAAGAAAAGGTCCGGCATCATAACTCGTGGCAAGCAGATCCTGACGGCCGTCTCCGTCATAATCTCCCCAGGTCAGGGAGATCCAGCGGGCTTTGCGGGTAAGACCCGCCTGCTCGCCGACTTCGCGAAACTTCCCGTCGCCCTCGTTGTGATAGAGGCGGATGCGGTCGCCTCCTTCGGGGTCAATGATTCCGGTGGCGACCGCGAGATCCGCGCGGCCGTCATTGTCGTAGTCTGCCCAGGAAGAGCCGAAAGCGTTGACGGGGCCGGCCAAGCCGGAGCTTTCCGTCACGTCCACGAAACGTTTGCCGCCTTCATTGTGGAACAGGAAAAGCCTTCCGCCGCCGCCCCACCCATTGCCACTTAGAAAAATGTCCTCAAAGCCGTCGTTGTCATAGTCGATGAACTGAGAAGCGTAACAGCCCAAGCCAACGCGATCGATGAGGCCCATCTTGCCTGAAACGTCTTCAAAAGTTCCGTCTCCCAGGTTACGAAACAGACAAAAGGGGGCGCGCTCGGCGCCCACGAGGATGTCTTCGCGACCATCGTTGTCGAAGTCACCCCACGCTGCGCCGCGTCCAAGGGCCAGCCTCCCCACTCCTGAAGCATGCGTGACATCGCGAAACTGAAACTTGGCGGGAGAAGCCGGCAGGGTTTTAAGCCGGAACTCCTTAGGAATGGTGGTCTCCGGCTGGCCGCTTTGAAGAGTAAGGGCGCGAAGCATCCATCGGTAGCGAATGTCGTCAGGCGTATCACTGCACGCCTGAAGCGCGTAGGGAATGCCTTCGGCATGTCGCTCCATGCGGAGATAGATCGTGGCAATGACGTAGGGAACGACTCCTGGACGCTCCTTAATGGCGGGAATCAGCGTTCTTAGAGCTTCATCGAAACGGCCGGCAAAAAGAGGGTGCTTGGCTTCTTCATACTGAGCCAGATCAGGGAAGTGAGGCTGCGCAGGATGAGGCGAGTCGTGTTGGATGTTGAGGAGAACTTGCAGCGGATCGCGATCGAGGAAAAACCGAGGTTGCCGGAGGGCTCCTGCGGCAAGCAAAATGTCTTTGAGGAAATCTCGGCGATTCAAGGAATCCTCACGCGAATATCCGTTTTGCCGCCTTACTCAAGGCGAATGATTCTAGCACTAAGCAGAATGGGAGCTGAAGCTCAATGGCGGTACTGGTCAGATTCGCCAGTTATCGCTTTGCCGTTCCGTGCGACACCTCCCCGCGCAACAGTTCATCCACCTGGAGAATCTGATCGGCGGGTACGGCGTCTAGGGCTTGCACGATTCCGCTCGGCCAGCGGATCTC
>DATLKS010001006.1:0-11183 GCA_035538255.1 Terriglobales bacterium | reverse complement strand
ATCTGCCGTGCGTAGTCTTGAAACGAAGATTCCAGCGCTTCCTTCAGAGCAACGGCTTCTGCGGCGATGATGTGCACCAGCGGTCCACCTTGATGCCCGGGAAAGACATTCTTGTCTACGGCCGCGGCGTACTCCTGCTTGCAGAGGATCATGCCCGCTCGTGGACCGCGCAGCGTTTTGTGTGTGGTTGTAGTAACGAATTGCGCATGCGGAACCGGCGACGGATGCACTCCACCGGCAACGAGTCCGGCGAAATGGGCCATGTCGATCAGCAGCAGAGCGCCGCAGGCGTCGGCGATAGCCCGCATACGTTCGAAATCAAAGATGCGCGGATAAGCGCTGCCGCCGCCGATAATCACCTTCGGCTTCTCGCGAATGGCGATCTGTTCCAGCTCGTCGTAGTCGATGGTTTCCGTGTCTTTGCGGACGCCATACGACACAACGCGGTAGAGCTTGCCGGAAAAATTAAGTTTGTGGCCGTGCGTGAGGTGCCCGCCATGGGCGAGGTCCAGTCCCAAAATGGTATCGCCCGGCTGAAGCACCGTCGAGTAAGCCGCCGCATTCGCCTGCGATCCGGAGTGCGGCTGGACGTTAACGTGATCGGCGCCGAAGAGCTGTTTGGCCCGTTCCCGGGCGAGGTTCTCCACTACATCGGTGAATTCGCATCCGCCGTAATAGCGCTTGTTGGGATAGCCTTCAGCATACTTGTTGGTGAAGACGCTGCCGGCAGCTTCCATCACCGCTTCGCTGACGAAATTTTCCGACGCAATCAGCTCAAGACCTTCATGCTGCCGCCGCTGCTCGTTTTCTATCGCGGCGAAAACCTCAGCGTCAACCGCCGAAAGAGGACGCGCCATTCGGGTTCCGGTTGAAGACCTCTGCGCCGGCTGCGGGGATGTAGTGGTCGCCATTATCGCGTCACCTTCTCGGCCACAGATTTTGCTTGCGTGAACAAATAGAGGTAATCCGGGCCTCCGGCCTTGGAGTCTGTCCCAGACATATTGAATCCCCCAAAGGGATGTGCACCGACCATCGCTCCTGTGCACTTGCGATTGATGTACAGATTGCCCACGTGAAAGTCGCGCTTGGCACGTTCGATCTTATCCCGCGACGAGGTGTAGATCGCGCCAGTGAGTCCGTATTCTGTGTTGTTCGCGATCGCGACCGACTCCGCAAAGTTCTTAGCCTTGATCACCGCGAGCACTGGACCAAAGATCTCCTCCTGCGAGATTCGCGCGTTAGGCGCAACATCGGCGATCACCGTTGGCTGGACGTAATAGCCTTCGCCCTCTGCGCGTCCACCGCCGGCAATTAGACGGCCCTCTTTCTTGCCGATCTCGATGTATTCGAGGATCGATTTCAGCGCGCCTTCATTTACCACCGGGCCCGTGTTCTTGTTCTCAGCAGGATCGCCTTGCGTGAGCTGGCTTACGCGCTCCCGCAAGTGAGAGAGGAATACGTCGTAAACGGGTTCCTCAACAATGACGCGTGAGCACGCCGAGCATTTCTGCCCGTTGAATCCGAAGGCCGAAGCGACGACGCCTCCAACCGCAGCGTCGAGATCGCAGTCAGCTTGCACAATGATGGAATCCTTGCCTCCCATTTCGAGAATAGTGCGCTTGATCCATATTTGTCCTTTGCGCGGCTGGGCCGCGCGCATGTGGATGTCGAGTCCAACTTCTTTCGAGCCGGTGAAGGCGATGAAGCGCGTCTTCGGGTGTTCCACGAGAGCGTTGCCGAATGTTCCTCCCGATCCGGGACAGAAGTTCACTACGCCATCCGGCATTCCCGCCTCCTGCAGGACTTCAAAGAACTTCGCCGCAATTGTAGGAGAATCGCTCGACGGCTTGAGGATCACCGTGTTTCCGCAGACAATGGCCGCCGAAGTCATGCCAGCCATGATGGCGAAGGGAAAATTCCACGGCGGAATTACCGCTCCAACTCCTAGAGGTATGTACAGGAGCTCGTCATGTTCGCCGGGAAGCTGTACAGGTGTTTCGACTCGCGAGAGGCGCAGCGCCTCGCGCGCATAAAATTCCAGAAAGTCGATCGTCTCAGCGGTATCGGCGTCGGCTTCCGCCCAGTTCTTACCGACCTCATAGACCATCCAGGCATCGAACTCCAGGCGCCGCGACTGGATGATCGCGCTCGCGTTCAGCAGCAAGGAGGCGCGCTCCTCCCACGATGTGGCTCTCCAGCTCTCGAAAGCTTTGAGTGCCGCATTCATGGCAGGTTCCACGTGCTCAGCGCCAGCTTTCTGGTGAATTCCGACCACCTCTGACGGCTTCGCCGGATTCAACGATTTGATCTTCTCTTTGGTGCGCAGCATGTCACCGCCAATGACCAGGTCGTACTCGGTTCCAAGCTGTGCGTGGACCTGCCGCAAGGCTTCACGCATTGCACGAGCGTTCTCTTCGTTGCTGAAGTCGATGTGGCTGGTGTTGCGAAATTCGCCCTTGGGTGAACGCAACGAGATTGCGGAGATGGTTTCGACGCTAGCTGCCATTGGAGGGTCCCTCTGGAAGGAATGCTGCGGCAGAGTGGCGCCGCAAGCTTTAGTTTACACCGCGTCAGACGGGCTGGTTTGACACTCAGAGCCGCTCAGATCTTCTCTGTCGCAAAGCGGCGCGCGGCCGCAATACGCCGGGAGATCGCGGGATGTGAGTGGAACAGGATTTCGACTAATCGCGATGGCGTCTTTTCTGAAAGGTTCTGGGTGGAGAGCTTGTCCATGGCGGTGATGAATGGATCGACACTGCGTACCGACTTCCAGCAATAGCGGTCCGCCTGGCGTTCATTAAATCGCGAGTAGGCATTCAGCGCCGGCATGAGGATCAGTGACAACGCCGCTGAGACCATCGCCAATAGCGGCAGATTGGCGAAATCGGAAAGCATGTCGAACATGTGCGCCTGATACGTGGCGTAGCGCAGCACCTCATTTGCTGCCCAAAAGCCCACAAACGTTACTGCCATTTGCAGGAGAATGCTCTTAAAGATGTGGCCGTGGACGTGGTGTCCTAGTTCATGCGCGAGAACGGCTTCGATCTCATCATGAGAGTAGTTCTGCAGCAGTGTGTCGGCCAAAATTATGCGTCGAGTGTTGCCGAGCCCTGTGAGCGCAGCGTTAGCTTTCTTGCTCTTCTCTGAGAGCTTCCATTCGTAAACACCGCGCACACGTGTACCGGCGCGCTCGCTAAGTTTGACCAGGCGATCGCGCAGCTCTTGACTTTCGAGCGGAACAAACTTGTAGAAGATAGGGAACAACACCACAGGAGCGAGTTGGGCGAAGACCACGAACAGAACAGTGAATGCAGCCCAGGCGATGAGCCACCAGCGTGTTGGTGAGATGCGAATGATCCAATAAACCAATTCGGCCAACAGTGTCGCCAGCACTAATCCGACGGCCCAACCCTTCACTTCGTCGCCGATCCACGACGCGGTGCTCTGGTTGGACAGACGGAAGCGGTTCTCCAGGCGAAAGCTGTAGATATCGAGCGGAATGCTAATTGCTTTTGCGATCAGTGTCAGGAGCAAGACATAGAGGAATAAGGCTAGGACGTAGCGTCCGTGTGTAGCGACGAACGAGAGATCACGCAGATCGCGCGTCCAGCCTGTGGCCAGCAAGATCACAAGAAAGACAACGCCGAGCGCAGTGTCAGAGACGGAGATCCATCGGTGGATGCGGCTGTACTGTCGCGCCTCAGGCGAGTCCTGGCTTTCCGACGACGCCGGAATCTCCCGGGTATTTTCTGCAATCGCCATCAATGCGCTGCCGTTCCCGCTAGCTCACTCTCATAGACGAAAGCTTCTGCAGATTTAATTAACTGCTGGACGACTTCCGGCGATCCCGCCTCGGAATAGACCCGCAGCAACGGCTCTGTGCCCGAAGCTCGCAGCAGGAGCCATGCCTCCGCCGGAGGCGCGGCAGTTCCCTGTTTGCCCTTCGGAGCATCGAGGAAAAATTTCACTCCATCCAGAGTTTCGACCCGCAACACCTTGTGGGGGCCGATTTCGCGCACTCCGTTACGGGCACGAGCGATCGCAGTGTCTTTTAGCTCGTTGGGAATATGCATGTCGAGCCGGGCATAGTAGTGCTCGCCATATTTTTCTTGCAGATCTTGGACCAACTCGGCCAAGGTACGTTTTTCTTCTGCCATGACGTTTGCAATCAGCAGTGCGTTTAGGATGCCGTCCCGTTCTGGGAGATGGCGTGTGATTCCGATGCCACCTGATTCCTCTCCACCGATGAGGATGTCGCGCTCCAGCATCAGGTCGCAGATGTTCTTAAAGCCGATGCCGCATTCGTGCAGCTGGCGCCCGTGCTCCGCGGCGATTCGGTCGAGCATCTTCGTGGTATTAAACGCCCGTACTACTTCTCCTGGCCACCTCTTGCGTTCGAGCAGCCACTGCAGCAGGATGGAGTAGATTTTGTGCGAATCGACATAACTGCCGTCTTCGGCGACTGCGCCAATGCGGTCGGCATCGCCGTCCGTGATTAGCCCCCCGTGACAGCGCTCGCGCACTACCATTTCTTGAGCCATCCGCACATGCGGCTCAATCGGCTCTGGATTAATGTCAGGGAATAGCGGATTCACTTCACAGCGAATCTCGACATGGTTAATACCACGTTCGGCAAAGATGCCGGCAAGCACGCCCCGCCCGCAACCATACATTGAGTCGATGAGGAACTTAAAGTCGGCTGCGCTGATCTTGTCGAGATCGGCGAACTTCTTAATTGCGCTAACGTATGGCTTTTTGAAATCGGTATCGATGATCGAGCCGGGCTTGGCTGCCTTCGGCACGGGCTTGTCCAGCTCTGCTTCGATCGCCTGCATGATCACCGGACGTCCTGAGCCGCCGTAGCTCGCCTTGTACTTCACTCCATTCCAGTTGAACGGGTTATGGCTGGACGTAATCATCACACCTCCAGCGGCTCCAAAGTGCTTTACCCCAAACGAGAGCGCAGGCGTCGGCGTGTAATCGTCAGCAAGCCGGACGTTAATACCTGCAGAGGCCAGCACGTCAGCAACGGTCTGCGCGAACATCCTCGATCCAAAACGTGTGTCATAACCGACCACAATGCCGCGGGTAGGATCCTCATTCTTCAGTACGTAATTGGCAATGGCGGACGCTGCGCGACGGACGTTGGCAAAGGTATAGTCTTCAGCGATAACACCGCGCCATCCGTCAGTTCCGAACTTAATTGGCTGCATGGAAATAGCGAAAAGTCCTTCTAGTTTAGACGATTAGGAAGCGATAGACACCAGAGCCGCACCAGCTCTACGAAGTTGGATGCAGAGCTGCCGGATCGCGAACGCGAAGCTGGCTTCAGAGGCAAAGTTGGTGTAGTTCGGACACCCTGCGAACTGGGGGCACAGTTAGTTCTCGATTACTGCTGACCGGGATATCGCATTTCAGCCGCAGTCAAGACGATGATCAGCTTCAGCCCAGCGGATGGCTTCGGCCACGTTAGCACGGGCTAGAGGTAAGTGAGACTCGGGGGACCGTCGAGCGTGCAGTATTACCTTCCTGTTTGTTCACCATGTTCAATGAAATCAGTCTCTTCTGGTCGCTGCGCCCGAGACAGGCTCTAGTCGGAAAGAAGAGGAAAACCGGGGCGTGGGTTTCGGGTTCACCCTCGGACTTGGCTCGATGTCCGTGACTGCTGTCCAGCAGAGCCCGCACCGAGGTAACCGCGGGAGTGCAAGTCTTGATTCCTCCTTGGCATACTCCGGCGGAAAATACCTGCATGCGGATCAAGATGAAGGTAAAAAGCCGGGAGATCGGCGCCGGTGGCCTGGACTTGCTGGTTCTTGATCAAGTGAAGCGGAACATGCACGAGAAGGTTGCGGGCATGTCCTGTCCGGAGCACATGCAGCCAGCCGTTCTTCAGGTGAGCGGAGAATCACTGGCTGGGCTGAAAGTGCACGTCCAAGCCTGCTGCGACACGATGCGCAGGCGTGTGACAAAGGCTCTGGCCTAGATCAATTTGGTCAGCTTCTTCTCGGCCAGGTGCTTCACCACCTTGCCCACGTCCTGCGAGTGCTCGCGCGTGGTAACGAGGATTGCATCTTCGGTCTCGACCACCACGATATTCTTTACGCCTACAGCGGCGACGAACTTCTTAGGCGAATAAACGTAATTTCCTTCCGCGTTGAGCAGAAAGTGATCCTCAGCATCAATCACGTTCGACCCTTCGCCATTCCTTCCTTGGGCAAGCTGGTGCTCGAACAAGGCTGTCCAGGAGCCAAGATCGTTCCAACCGAAGTCTGCCCGAAGGCAGTACAGATTCGAGGAGTGCTCGCCTTTTGCCGACCTGGGCTCCAGCACAGCGTAGTCGATGCTGATGTTCTCGCACTTCGCATACAGGTGCTCGAAAATCGATTGGAACTTTGACGTTCCCCAGGCTGCAGCAATCTCCTCGAGATAAGGAGCGGTTTCCGAAAGATGCTCGCGCATGGCATTCACCAGCGTCTTGGCCGACCAGATGAACATGCCGCTGTTCCAGTAGTAATTGCCGGCGGTCACAAACTCCTCAGCACGCTGCTGATTCGGTTTTTCTGTGAAACGCCGCACGCGGAACAGTCCTTCGCCCAGCTTTTCGCCGGCTTCAATGTAGCCATATCCTGTTTCGGGACGATTTGGCGCAATGCCCATTACGACCATATTGTCCCCAGCTTCCGCCAACTCAATGGCTTCTGAGAGAACCTTCCGAAAATCCTTTTCGTCCTTAATGACGTGGTCGGCGGGAAACATGCCAATGACTGCGTCCGGGTCCTCGCGTTCCAGAATGAACGCAGCCAATCCGATTGCAGGCGCCGTGTTGCGCGACACCGGCTCAGAAACGATTTGCTTCCGCGGCAGCTTCTTCAGTTGCCCGCTAATGACCTCAAAGATGTGGTCGTTGGTAATAACCCAGAAATTATCTTCATCGGCAAGGGGCTGGAGACGCGCGACCGTCTGCTGAATCATCGATTGATCGCCGTCGAGATTCAACACTTGCTTCGCCATCTTGCGGCGGCTACGCGGCCAAAACCGCGTGCCGCTGCCGCCGGCGAGAATTACAGGATAGAAATGGGAATCTTTCGGCATCATTGGCTAAAGAGTCGGCTGGAATTTCTGGATTGCCCCTGCATTATCTCGCTACCCCCAAGAGAGTTTCTGCCGGATTTTCCGTCTCCGGCTCGCTTGTTGCGGCGGCCGGCAGCAGGGCACGGACGCCGTCGAACTCCCACTGGGGACGGATAATGTAGCGGCCAATGGCTGCCGGAACTACGGCAGCCTCTCCCCGACCTACACTGATCGACGATGCTCCTTCGCACTCGATAATGCCGCACCCGCGAAGCCCGATGATGCAATGTGGCGAGCTCTGCCCCGCCTCAGCCGTGCTCAATGCCCTTTTCTCTTTCAGCACTATCCTGTCCACTTCAAACGAAGGCGACGAAATCAGCACATCGGCACCATTGTTCTTGCGGCTTTTCACCTTGCCGGCGCGCGTCGTTTCTTTCATCGCTTCTAAGCCCTGTTCGATGTGCAATTGTCGCGGACGGCCATAGTCGTACAGACGATAAGTCGTGTCGGAGTTCTGCTGTGTCTCCAGCATCACGCAATCTGCTCCAATGGCATGCACAGTTCCGGCATCGACATAGATCATGTCGCCTGCTTTCACCGGTATCCAGTTCAGAAGCTGCTCCATGTTCCTCGCGTGGATGGCGGCTTGAACTTGGGCGCGACGAATTCCCGATTTGAGTCCGAGCCCAATCTGAGCTCCGGGAGCGGCGCTCAGGACATACCAGCATTCCGTTTTTCCGCAGGGCAGGCCAACTCTCCTGGCGCCCTCATCGTCCGGGTGCACCTGCACCGAGAGTCGGTCTTTGGGAAAAAGAATTTTCACCAGCAGTGGAAAGCGGGAATCGCGGGCGAGTGTTCCGTTCAGCTCGGTTCCAAACTGCTGCGCCAGTTCACCGAGAGTGCGTCCTTGGAAACCGCCGTTCGCAACTCGGCAGCCTTCTCCAGTCAGCCATACTTCTCCAATAGGTTCTTTTCCGATCCGGTACGAGGGATAAAACGCGCTGAGGTCTCTCGTGCCCCACACACGCTCGTGGAACTCAGGAAGCAGGAGTAGTGGATAGAGTGGTGACATGCGCGCGAACTGACAGTGTAGCCGAACCGGACAGGCCCGAGCATCATGCGTCTACAGCGGAACTCTGGCCAGAGGCGTTGGAGGCATCGCACTTCCTTTCAAATCTTTCCCACTTGGCGGTGAGCCCATGCTTCTCAAGAAGGCTCCTGAACCTGCTGTAGCCCAACCTGCTCAGTAGATCACCTTGAGGGAAAACTGGATCTGGCGCGAGTTGTTGGCGGTCCTGCTGATCATCCCGAAGCCGGAACCCTTGAGCACATTAGCAGGCAGTCCCATGTTGACGATATTGAACAGATTGAAGAACTCGGCGCGAAATTGCAGATCGACTACTTCGCTACCGCTGCTGCGGGTCCCAAACGGAGTGTCTTTGATGAGTGCGAAGTCATAGTTGTAGAAGGCCGGGCCGCGAAACGTATTTCTGCCGAGTGTGCCGAATCGGCCCTGATTCGGGCCAGTACCTCCCGTCACATGAATCGGAATCGAGAAGAACGACGTATTATTCGCGCCGCGTCCAAAGTAGTCTTCTCGCACGCTGCGCGCGCTGGAAAGCTGCGGTATCTCGATCAGGTCTGGACGATCTGTGCCGGCTGAGCCTGCCCCCGTCTCCTGGACTCCGGAGTAGACCGTGAACGGCAGGCCGCTGTTGATGCTGGAAATGCTGAGCAGCTCCCAGCCTCTCGTGATTTTCCGGCTAACAAGAGAAAGAAGCCCAAGGTTATCGATGTGTAGGTCCTGTGCCACGCTCATGGAGAATGCATGTGCGACGTCGAACGTAGAAGGCCCCTTTTCCGAATGAGTGTCAAAAGGGTTCTGAGGCAACGGCAATGTCACCGCGCCTGCGCCGGGTCCGCCGCCCACGACCGTGCTGGTGTCATCCAGCGATTTCGACCATGTGTAGCTGGCCTGAACTCCAGGGCCACCATGAGCGAATGTTCCCTGCAGCGACGTTTGCAGCGCGTGGTAGCTCGAGTGCGAGGTGTCGGCGACGACCTGCTCAACTCCGAATCCGCCGATGACGTTACCGGACGCGTCGAATTGTGTGTACGGCGCAAAGGACGGAGCTGCTCCCTGAAATCCGTTGGGAAAAACGATGCGCGGCAGCTTAACCCCTGCTGTCCCGATGTAGCTCACGTCCACGGCGATGTTCCCAAAATGGCGCTCGATTCCTGCCGTCCAGGTTCCCAGATAGGCGTTGCCAAAGGTTTGCGCGATCGCGAAGAGATCGAGAGGCGTGATTCTATGGCTAGGCGATAGCGCGGCGAGATCCTGTTCGTAGCGGTTTACGTCCATCGGCGTGTTAGCCGGTACTAAGTTGGTATTGCCGCTGGCAAAGAGGTCCTGGCCGGAGGTGGATAAGGCGCGCGGCAGCTCCGCCGGAGTGATCTGAAATCCGTAGCGAATCGGAGCTCCAGGCGCAGCGATCAGCCGGGGATAGACGACGAATGGCGTTGACCCGGTGAGAAAGTTGTCTTGCCATATGTTCGGCGGAATCGTGGTGATTGTCCCACCGATATGGGCGTGTAGATTCTGAGTAGCGCGCCAGTCTAGCTGCACGCGTGGTCCGAAACCGTTCAGATTGAACTTATAGCCGGGCTGAGGATTGACGACGAATTCCTGTTTCAACCCGCCGCTGGTTTGCGTTACTCTGAAGCTCGATGTCCGCTTAGCCCGTTCCGAAATGGGCGAATACAGCTCATAGCGCAGCCGTAGTCAAGTACGAGACGGTCCGAGATCTTCCAGGTGTCCTGGAAGTACAGCGCGCCCGCATTCCGATTGATGGCGGCTGGTCCGATATGCTCGCCATTCGAAAAATAAGAGGGTGCCACGCCGATGTTGTAGGCAAAGGGACTGCCTGTAAGCAGGCTGCTGAGCGTATCGGGCAGCGGATCGCCGGCGTGGATATTGTGCGTCCCGCTTTGTGAGCGAATGTCCACGGGCGAATATGCGATTCCGCCGCCGAAGTCGTACTCGCCATTGGGGCTGGTGCCGAAATAGGTTGTGTCTCGATTCAGGCGGATCTCGCCTCCAAAGCTCCATTGGTGCTTTGTTGTGGTGTAAGAGAATATTTGCGTGAGTTGAAAGAGATTCCCAAAAGCGGTCTGCACCGATCCCGCCGGAGCATTGAATGCTTCAAACAAACCATCATTGAACTTCAGCGCCGGATCGGTTTGATTGGGAGTGGAAAACGTGGGCGTCGTGCGAATGATGCTGAAAATCGTCTTGGAGGTAAATCGCGGCGAGACGGTGCGGGTGTATGAGGCGGCGACGTTGCGTTGGCGATCGATGTAGCGCACGCCAAAACTTGGATCGAGCACCGTCTGGTCCGGATTCGTCGTCGGCCCACTCAGATTGTCAAAATTGACGCGAAAGAAAAGCTGAGTTTTCTCGTTGAGCTTATGGTCCAGGCGAATGGAAAACTGATTTGCGTCGGTCTTCACCTTCGCGGAAGTAGCATATGTGTGTGCTCCGTAAGCCCCTTGTGGGAAATTGGGCAACGGATATCGGGCAAGCACCCGCGCAATTCCAGCATCGACCGGCACGAACAATGTGTCGCCCGCAAATGCAGCCCTATCGAGTCCTGCGCGCTCGTCGGCAGTTGGCACCGGCAGAACCTGCGTCGTTCCCAGCACTTGGCGAAAGCCCTGGTACTGGCCAAAGTAGAAAGTCTTGCCGCGTCCGTCGTACAAGCCAGGCAAGACCACGGGACCACCATTCGTAAATCCAAATTCATTTCGCCGGAATGGCGGAATGCGTCCGGGATTGGCAGGCGACGGATGATAGAAGTAGTTGCGCGCGTCCAGCGCCGAGTTACGCAGAAATTCGAAGACCGATCCATGAAATCCGCTGCTGCCTGAACGCGTGATGATGTTCGTAAATCCTGCTGCGCCGCGTCCAATCTCCGCGGGCATCCACCCGGAGCTCGACCGAATCTCCTCGACCGCATCAACATTGAAATTGGTAAATGTCCCGCCGCCCAATTCCGGATCCGTGACGTCAGCATCGTCCATCGCAAAGACCGCTTCAACTCCACGTTGGCCAT
>DATLKS010001005.1:0-2232 GCA_035538255.1 Terriglobales bacterium | reverse complement strand
GGCTCTACAACCATTTTCGTAGCCGGCCAAAGGTTCCAGTCTCCGACGAATTGTTTAGCGCACGCTCTGCAACGGCACGGGTGCTGCTTGCAGGAGGACTCGTACTGATTCTGCTAGGTTTCGCGCACGGCGCATACTATGCGGCAGTCGATTTGTACCGGCAGGAAGCGCTGGACTACTCGCTGCTCTCAAATATGGTGACCGCGAGCGCGTCGCACGACGGCCCGAGGCTCGACGTTGCGCTGGCGAGTTATGGTGAGTTGCAAGGCGACAAAGCCGTCAAAATCGCGGCACACGCACATATCATCGAATTCGGCTTGCTGGCAATGATTCTTTCCTTCGTTCAGCCGTATGTCAGTTTGTCGGAAGAGTGGAAACGCCGCTGGGCGTGGGTGCTCCTTGCTGGCTCAGTCATTCTCCCGGTTTGCGTGCTCTTCGAGCTGAGATTTGGATTGTTCGCAGGCGGGCTGGCGGATTTCGGCGGGGCGTTGGTCATTGTCGCGCTGGTAGCGATGTGGGTCGGTATCTCGCGCTATGCCGGCCGGCTGGATTCCGGTTCGGAGATGACTTCATGACTCGGGCGCGCCGTATTTTGCTGCTCGGCGGAATCGCGCTCGCGATTGTCGGCATGTGTCACGGCACGTGGTACGCGGTGTTCACGGAACATCAAGCCCTCGATCGAATTGGCGGGTCGTTGGCTTCGGCGTTTACGCACGCCTCAGATCGAGATACGGCCTCAGCGTCAATTGCGCTCGCCCATTACCGCGAAGGAAAGTACGTACACGAACGCCAGGTCGACGCCCACGGCCACTGGATTGGCTTAGCAATGTTGCTGGTGGTTCTGGGCATTGTTTTTGACCGCGTATCATTCGCCGAAAAATGGAAGTTATTGTTAGCCATCGGGCTACTCGCAGGGGCTGTCGTGTTTCCGGTGAGTGTGCTCCTGCAAACCTTCAGTCACGGCTCACTCCCGCGCGCACTTAGCATCGCCAGCTCCGCGCTGATGATCGGCACCCTCGTGATCACTGCGTTGGGCTTCGCTTCCGAGCGCTCGCGCTCGTAATTCGGTTCGTCGATACCTTCGGGTTATGAGCCGGATGAAACACTAGCCCGTCTTTGCTTCTCAACGACTTACGTACATCTTTGTCGACGTATTTCATGGGTGTTCTTCGGCAGTGTGTTCCCGATTCTTGGGGTGCATTCCACACCTCTATCTTGATGTTTGGGCTGCGGCGGCGCGTTGTTTGACGTGGGCAACAAGAGCGTCGAAGCGCGGGTCGCCATACAGCGATTTGAGATCGGGGAAAGTATCCATTCCGAGCCCCCAAGATATCGCCAGACCGTGGTCAAGCGCCTGTCGTAAGAGCGAGAGCGCCCCTGAGCGATTCCCCTTGCGAGCCTCGATACAAGCGAGATAGTAAACATGTACAGCCGTGCTCGAATTCTCCGGCCCCAGGACGCGGCGGGAGATGTCGATCGAATCCCTCGCCAACTTCTCAGCCTCGGCGTATCGATCTTCGCGGGACAGGACAAGCGCGAGAGCCGCCATCGTATTTAAGGTCTGCGGATGCTCCGGCCCGAACACTCTTCGGTGACCGTCGAGAGATTCCCGCTCGAGCTTCTCCGCTTCAGCGTAGCGACCTTCGCAGAGCAAGGCAAACCCCAAGTTCTCCATCGAAACTAGTGTCTGCGGATGTTCCGGTCCCAACACACGACGGCGGATGTCGAATGCTTCCCGATTCACCTTCTCCGCTTCCACGTAGCGATGTTCGGCGAAAAGAGCAAATGAGAGACTATTCATCGAATTCAGTGTGTCCGGATGTTCGGGCCCCAGGACACGGCGGCGAATGTCGAGAACTTCTCGAAACAAGGTTTCCGATTCGGGGAAGTGTCCCTCTGATTCGAGGCACAGCGCCAGGCTGTCCATCGTGCCTAGTGTTAGTTGATGTTCAGGCCCCAGTACACGGCGGCTGATGTCGAGCGTTTCCCGGCCTAACTGCTCCCCTTCCTCGTCGTGCCCGTCTTTTCTCAAGTCATTCGCCAGGTTGTTCATCGCATTCAGGGTCTGCAGATTCTCCGGCCCCAGGACCCTGCGCTCAATGTCGATTTCTTGACGAAACATCTTCGCCGCTTCGGCGTACTGGCCACACTCTTCTAGCGCACGTGCCAAATCGTCCATCGAAGCAAGAGTGTTCGGATTCTCCGGCCCGAGAACGCGCCGCCGGATGTCCA
>DATLKS010001004.1:0-2943 GCA_035538255.1 Terriglobales bacterium | reverse complement strand
CGCCACAGAGCAATACGCCCGAGCAGTGGAGTTCCGTTCCTGCGCGACTCGTTCCATATCGTCATCGACCATCAAGGCAACCAATGACTCAAGGTTTACGGTGGGCTTCCACCCAAGTTTTTGTCGCGCCTTCGAGGCGTCTGCCTGCAGGACATCGACTTCCGCGGGGCGGTGGAATTTGGGATCCACCTTGACGAAATTCTCGTAGCTGAGGCCCACATGGGAGAACGCTAGGCGGCAGAAGTCGCGAATGCTGGCCGTACGACCGGTACCGACGACGAAGTCTTCGGGTTCGGGCTGCTGCAGGATGCGCCACATGGCGTCGACGTAATCGCCCGCGAATCCCCAATCGCGCTTGGCTTCGAGGTTGCCGAGCTTGAGCTCCTTCTGAATTCCCTGCTTGATGCGGGCGACGCCGTCGGTGATCTTGCGGGTCACGAACTCGATGCCACGCAGCGGCGACTCGTGATTAAACAAGATGCCGCTGGAGGCGTGCATGCCGAAGCTTTCGCGGTAGTTGACGGTCATCCAATGGGCGTAGAGCTTAGCCACGCCGTAGGGGCTGCGCGGGTAGAAGGGCGTCTTTTCGTTCTGCACGGGCTGCTGGATTTTGCCGAACATCTCGCTCGTCGAAGCCTGGTAGTAGCGGATCTTCGGATTCGTAAGGCGGATGGCTTCGAGCAGGTTGACGGCGCCGAGCCCAGTTACGTAGCCGGTGAGCACGGGCTGCATCCACGAGGTGGCGACGAAGCTCTGCGCGCCCAGATTATAGACTTCGTCAACGTGGTAGTGCGAGAGGCCGCGGATGAGCGAGGACTGATCGGTGAGGTCGCCTTCGACGTACTGCACGTCGCCTTCGATACCCAAGTAGCGCAGGCGCCAAGTGGTGTTCGACGACCTGCGTGCCAGCAGTCCGTAAACGTTGTAGCCCTTCTCGAGGAGAAGCTTGGAGAGATAAGCTCCATCTTGTCCGGTGATGCCGGTTATTAGTGCGGCTTTGCTCATGCGATTTGGTACTCCCAACTGTGGATAGTGTCTGCGAGCGTTTGCTCGATGCTACGGGATGGCTGCCATCCTACGTGGCGGCGAATCTTGCCGGCGTCGCCAAACATTCGGCGCTGCTCTGATGGCCGGAACTTTGTCGGATTGCTCTTGATCTCGGCTTCAACGGCAGCGAGTTCCAGCATTTTATTTAGTAGAGATCGAATCGAGCATTCCTTGCCTGAGCAGATGTTGTATGTCTCTCCCGCCCGCCCCTTGAGAAGCAGAAGCAGGTACGCCTGGACGACGTCGCGGACGTCGCAGAAGTCACGCGTGACTTCGAGATCACCGGTTTCTATTATGGCAGCCTTGGCTCCGTGTTTGATCTCGGCGATTTGTTTGGCAAAGCCTGATATGACGAAGTCCTCCCGCTGGCCTGGTCCTATGTGGTTGAACGGTCGAGCGACCATTGTTTCAAAGCCTGCGGTCTCATTCCACTGAAAACACAGCGCCTCGGCGGCTACTTTGCTCACTGCATAAGGATTTCTCGGCCTGGGCAGCATCTCTTCCGTAACGGGCAGCAGCTCGGGAGCGACGGAGCCGTAAACGTCCCCCGTGCTGACGAGCAGGAATCTCCCCGCAAAACCGATCTTCTTTAGTGCCACGAGCAGGTTATACGTACCGAGAAAGTTAATTTCGAAGGTCTCAAGCGGATCGTCGAATGATCTAGGCACGAACGTCTGCGCAGCCAGGTGCAGCACGGCGTCAGGCCGAATATGGGCAATGGCTTCTTGCGTCTCACGGAGGTTGCGCAGATCTACATCTTTATTATTCACCATGAGCGGCACGGAGTTCGCGGCTTGCTGCACGAAGCCGCCTACGAATCCCGATGCTCCTGTAAGAAGGAGCTTCTGCCGATTAAACTCTGCCAACAAAGAGGTCCTTCGCCATATCTCGATCCGTAAATGGGTAGGCCATTTATACAACTTCAAAGCTGGATCTGATATTTATTCGTATAAGTCTAAGATACCCATTCGTTGCCGACCGATGGAAACACTCACTGATCCTGTGAATGGCCAGAGGGAGTGCCGCAAAGCGGAGACTGGCCGAAGAAGTCGGCAAACAGCGGCGCTCGGTCACGAACTATTTGGAGGTTACGTTGTTAGATTTGTGGGAACACGAAGCAGACCAGCGAGGGACAGGAAAAAAGCGATGACGGTAAACTTGTGCAACCGGGTTGCACGTGCAACCCGGTTGCACGTACGTCAGAAGCGATGGAAATTCCATGGTTGATCTGGCCATCCATCAGGCATGTTCTTGAAGTTATAAGTCACCGGCCTCGTCTGCTGGACCTTCGCCTTCTCCGCTTCACGTTTCCAGAATTCCACGATACCTGGCAGGCGTCCGGCATCCTTGATCCAGTCGAGCGCTTGAGAGGTCGAGTCGACCTGATCGTCGAACCTCCCCTTCGGAAACGTACTCAGCTCGTGCAGATATTCAGCCAGCCAATGCGCCGTCTCCGGCAGATAAACAAAACCATTCTCGATGGTGCTCGTCACCGAATGCATACGCATGATTTTGTCCATCTTGGGTTGATAGCGCTTGACGCCGTGGGCTCCTTCGGCTTGGAGATCCTGAATTAACTGAGTGCCGGACGCCCTGTCTTCGGTGAGAATAGTCTTGGCAGCGAAGAGTCTCGCCTGTTCGCGCACTGCTTGCTTAAGTTCCGGATAGCCCAGACGTTTCCGAAATACATTCAGCAAGAACAGATTCTTATCCTTTACGCCCCATGTGGTACACACGCTAAAGTCGCTTAACTCCGCTGGCTTGTTTGCTGAATCCCAACTCTGCAGCACAAAATCAAAGGACTTGGGGAGATCACGATCTGCATAGAATTTGAACCACTCGGCTTTGACGAGGCCACCACCCGCTGGTGCCGGGCTCTGCTGATATTGTCCAGCG
>DATLKS010001003.1:0-4518 GCA_035538255.1 Terriglobales bacterium | reverse complement strand
ACCGTCAACAGGCCGCGCGAAAGTGACACCCGTCGAGAGACGCTTTCGGCCGTCGATCGCGCCGCGTCCTGTTGCGAGTTCGTCAAACCAGACACGCGCTCGAGTCCTGTACGTCGGCATTCCCTTGATCTTCATTCCCGTCACGGCGCGGCCTACGACGGCATTCACCGAGACAAATCCGATAAGGCCTTGTCGCTGATCAATGCCGCGCGCAACATTGGCGCCTCGATCGTCAGATCGGTCGCGAATAATGTGCTGGCGCGGGACCGTCTTTGGAGCAGGACATTTCGGATTCCAGCTCCCCGCGATGCAGGCATTCCGGGCTGATGCAAGCGCGAGCCTCGCGGTTGCGATCTTTGCGGGCACTTATCTGGTCATCGCTATCGGCGAGTTGCCGCGAGGGGCAATTGCGTCAGCCACATCATCTACTTCTGCTCAACACTTGAGCTTGCCGGAACCAAAGGATGACGCTTCGATGAAGTGGCGGGTCTTTGGCGTGACACCTGGTCTCCTCCAAGACTAGCCTCATGCCATCCACCGCAACGGGGCCCCCGTCGGACGTATCACCCGGCGGGGGTTTCGCCTTTGTCGTTTGTCCGGCGTCGCTAGACCGATCTCATGGCAACGGAGACAGACTATCACATCGTGACCTTCGAATCCGGCGACAGTCTCGGTCGTTGGGGCTGGGAACTGAGGCGGCGCAGCAGGCCCATGGGAGTGAAAATCGGCGATCGCGGTTACCAGTCCCAAACAGCGGCTGAGCACGCTGGCAAAATAGCCCTCGCGAGATTTTTGGATGAGCTTGCAAAGGAAGAAAGACGGAGCCGTTAGCCAGCGTCACTTATCTGGGGTGGAGCAGTTCGCATTGCCTGGGAGGGAGGCCCGCGCACATGCTGTTGCGGAGCGGCTGGCGCGCCCTGCCCCGTTTGCAATCGGACTGACCACGGTCTCCCACCAGTGAGGAGGAACGGGCTTACCTTGAAACGTTGGTCCGTGAAGATTTCGAGCGATGCCATCCCGGTGAGACGCTGGAGGATCTTAAGCGGCGGGTCTCCTTTCGAAGGAGGACAGGGGATTGTTGCGCGATTGGATGGCGGTAGCGGCGAGACGCGCCGCGGCTGGTCAGGCCAAGGGTCCGCACTTGAATTCAGCGGCGTAGAGTGCCGCAAGGGATGATAACAACCAAGGGCGGAAGTCGAACTATGCGGACTTACGACTTGACGATTAATCGCCATGTGAGGCTCGCCTCAAGAACAGGGCCATGCTGGCTGCGGACCTCGATTGCCATTCGGCCAGCGGACTCGCCTCGCATCGCCTCCCTTACGAGATCGGTAAGCGTCCGCGTAGCCTCTTCTTGAGCCGCTTCAATGTCCGGCAGGATCATCCCTTCCTCATCGGGAACGAGTTGATCGTCGCGAATGTCAAAAAAATATCGCATCGCGCGGGCTCTCCTTGCGACTTCCAACGCATGGATTCGCCCCCCCGGAGCCGTAATCGCTGCGCCGCCGTCTCTCTAGCAGTTGCTGAGAGCCGACTCAGCGTGCATCGGAGTTGAGCCTCGGCTTTCACACCAGCTATCGCTTCTTTCGCTTGCCCTCAGGCCAGTCCACTTGCCGGACCGTGTAGGCCTTAGCACCGGCCGGAGCTTCGACGAGCACCGTTGAGCCTTTGGTCTTGCCGATCAATGCCCTGGCGATCGGTGAAGTCACTGAAATCTTCCCCGCGCCCGCGTCGGCTTCCGGCTCGCCGACGATCTGCCAGATCCGCTTCTCATGGGTGTCCTCATCAATTAGCGTCACGGTGGCGCCAAACCTGATCGTATCGCCGGAAAGTTTGGATACGTCGATGATTTCGGCGCGCGCGAGTTTGTCTTCCAAATCGGCGATTCGATTCTCATTTACTTCTTGCTCCGCCAGCGCAGCTTGGTATTCGGAGTTCTCAACCAGGTTGGCATCGTCGGAGATAGCCTGCTGGATTCGCTGAACAAGGCGAGGTCGCGCGATTCGCGTGCGGTGCCTGAGTTCATCTTCAAGGGCGACATGACCCGCGGCAGTCATAGGAAGTCTTGTCATCTGGACTCTTGTATCGACTAGTTCGAGGGACGCTTGAATGCGGGATCAACCAGCGCTCTCCCAAACGCGCCAACCATTGCCGCCGCTTCATGGTCTCCGCGATCATCAAGGATCCGATAGAGCAGTTCTACGCTCTCTCGGAATGCGGCTAGAAGTGATGGATCGCGTTCGCACAAAACTCCTGCAATGCAGAGAGCAAGCGCTTCCGTACCCATCTTGACCTGAGCCAATGAGGCTGCATTCATCCCCCTATTCCTCCTGGTTGATCTAAAACTCTGCGCTTCGCTCGGCGGGCATTATCCACGAGGGCAGTCCGTCCCTGTCCGGCTCATCGATACCCGCCATCTCGCCGGAGGCGCTTGTGTCTTTTCGATTGGCATCGCCGGCCAGGCTCTCGCGTTCCGTACGAATCGTCTACTCTCATTCGCCTCCCGCAAATCATTGTCCGTTTGGCGACATCAGCGTTCACCGGCCGAATGGACGACCTCCTGAAAGCTCCCAGCTAGTCCAAGTCTGGTTTCTTCGCAGCTGCTTGAGAGCTTCAACGCCAAAGGGAACGTAGACGCCAACAGCCCTTCAAAGGCCGACCGCTGTTCAAGCAGACGTTTCTCAATCATTTCTCGCTCGGCATCGGGCAGATCAGTTTGGAGCAGTTTACGGCAGCGCCAAATGTCGTTCCGCACCGATCTGATCTCACTCAAGCTGTCATCGATTGTAGTCATCGCGGACCCCAACGTAGTTCAAAGCTGATCCTGAAGACTGATCAACCACGCAATTCTTCAGCGAGTCGTCGCTCTATGAAGTTACGTTCGATGTCGGTCAGTCGCGTGTTGAGGAGCTTGCGATATCGCCTCACATTTGCCTCGCGGGTCCACCGCGAACGACTTGGTGTGCGCGAGGCTTGCATCGACCGATGCCGCTTCGGCGATGCGTGCCTGTCGATGAAGCGCTGCGGATCGTCAGAAGCAACGCAGTCAAGCCTGCTGAAACGAGGCAGCCGCATGGCCATTCCCCCGCGTGGCGGCGGATCGATGTCATCGTCCAAGTGCTTGAGCGCTGCCAGGATGTCGTCGAGACGGAGTCTGTGCGGGATACCCGGGACCTCACGAAGGGCCGGATGGGATTCGACGGCATACATATCGGACGCCCAGGACGAGAGGATCAGTCGTTTCTCCTCTGTCGAAAGTTTGGCATCGTCCAAGACATCGTCTGGTGAGCCGTAATGGGATACTGGGTGGAAAAAGGGCTCAACATTGTTGGCGGTGCGGTTAGCTTGGCTCATGTCGTGTCTCCTTTTTGCTCCTTTCGTCGAGAGACGGGTTGATATGAGACTAGGTCGAAGGCGGCGGCGGTGACACCGCCGCCTTCAGGCTTCAGTTGGTGTTGATCGCGATACGCTTGACGTTGCGATTTGACTGCTCAGACTTCGGAAGCGTCACGGTCAGGACGCCATTTTTGAAGTCTGCTTGGGCCTTGTCTTCCTCGACGCCCTCCAGCGATATCTGGCGTTCGAACGACCCGTAGTAGCGCTCGCTGACGAATTTCGATTCGTCGCTGCGCTCGGCCTTCTTCTCGCCGCGGATCGAAAGAACTCCGTTGGCAATCTCGACCTGGACGTCCTTTTCGCTGAGACCCGGCAGCTCGGCTGAGACCGTCACCGCTTTGTCGGTTTCGCTGAGCTCGAGCCGAGGCCAGGCGAATTGGCCCTCCATCAGCGGATTGCCTATTCGCCCAAGCGAGCCGAACCCGCGAAAGGCGTCGTCGAACAGGCGGTTCATCTCGCGATGAAGCGTGAGAAACGGATCGAAAGACTCCTGCCGGGTCGTGAGCTGCTGGCCTTTTGTCCACGGGACAAGGTCACGAATACCCATGATATCCTCCTTGACATGAAGCTGTTCGACGCGCGGACGATTGCGGTCCGCGCGCCACTTGATCAGGCGTAAGGCGGCCTAGGCTGCCTTCTGCGTGATTTGCCCGGCGGAAGCGACACCGCCGATTGCGATGCGCCGGGGCTTCATGGCCTCGGGGATTTCGCGGACCAGCTCGATCCGAAGCAATCCATTGTCGAACGTCGCAGTCCTCACCTTGACGTAATCAGCTAGGTTGAATTGCCGCTTGAACGGCCGAGCCGAGATGCCCTGGTAAAGATATTCGTGCTGGTCTTTGTCGCTCTTGCGGCCTTCCACGGTCAGCACGTTTTGTTCGGCGGTCACAGCGATCTCATCCGGGCTGAAACCAGCCAGCGCCAGAGAGATCTGGTAGCGATCTTCGCCGAGCCGCTCGATGTTGTAGGGTGGGTAGTTGTCTTCGGTCCTATGCTGGGTTTCGTCGAGGAGATCGAAAAGACGGTCGAAGCCGATGGTCGAACGCCAGAGGGGAGCGAAGTCGTAAGTCCTCATAGCCAAGTCCTCCTAAGAGCAAGATGGTACGAAGGAGCGCACGACAG
>DATLKS010001002.1:0-1709 GCA_035538255.1 Terriglobales bacterium | reverse complement strand
ATCTCGTACGGTGCGACCAGCGTGACATTGACGGAATTCACGAGACTGGGCTGAATGACTACGACGAAACAATTCTGCTAACCAGAGCCGCTATTCTTTTGGGGTCATGCTCGCCGGACGTCCTTTCCAGGGTGTAAGAGCGTTCGAATGCGTTGGGTCCGAAAATCTTCATCTCCCACCGCTCGCTGTCCTGTGAGCCGACGATGAGGACTCGCCAATCCCCCGTGCGGCCGGAAAGCACGTGCTCGACGAGGGCGACCAGGTCCCGCTGCAGATTCAGATCGCGGATGTTGTGCATTTCGACCACTACTGGCATAGGCAAAGTGTACGATCATCCTATGCCCAAGACACTCATTCAGTCCGTGGTCATCTTGCCTTGGGCGGTGGAGGGGCGTGCCTCTGTCGACTGCGCCTCGGTATTGCCGCACACCGCACCCATCCATACAACCAAAGCCACGCTATACGACAACGATAACCGAATCCTCTTCACAAATTCTGATCGCGCTACTAGCCGTTCCTTGCGATTGAGATCGCTCCCGCTGCGAGAGGAAGGGGCGGCCAAGGGCTACATTCGCTTCAGGCGTGTCTGTACCTCATCTGCGGCGCGTTCCCCACTGCGGATGGCACCGTCAATGTAGCCCATCCATCTCGGTGAGGTCTCGGTTCCCGCCCAATGGATTCGGCCGAAGGGCTGGCGAATGGTCTTTGCAGTCGTGGTCATCATTCCCGGTGCCATTGTGGCTCCATAGCAGCCGCGACTCCATATTTCGGAGGGCCAATCCTGATCCTCGTAGTCGATGGGATTGGCGGCTTCGGGTCCGAAGAAGCTCACGATGCGATCCACCATCAGCTTCTTGCGTTCCTGCATGGGGCGTCCCGTCCAGCTGATGGCATTGTGCGCTTCAATGAAGGCACCGAGGATTCCGATCCGGCTATCGGAGGGCGAGATGTCAAAGAAACCTGCGGTCGGAGGCGCATTGCTCCAGGTAACTCCGTTCAGACCACGGTCTCTCCAAAATGGCTTCTCGTAAGCGAGAAGGCATTTGATAACTGACCCCATCGGCATGTGCTGCGCGAGGATGTCGCGCTCCGGCGGCAAGGCCGGCCGATACGAGATGCGCACTGAGAGCGGTAAGGGGACGGCAACGATGGCGTAGCTCGCCCGCCAATCGCCCCTGGCCGACTTGACGGTCACGCCGTTCTCGTCCTGCGAGATTTCTGTGACGGGCGCTTCGAGTACCAGCGCTTTCTGCAACTCCTTTGACACTCTGACGGCCAGCTGATGCATGGTCTCCTTTACCAAGAACTCCTGGGCGGACTTTTCGTCGAAACCCTGCAGAGCTTCAAAGTTGTCGCCGGAGTGGAGATAGAAGAGGAAGTAGAGGAGCGACATCTGATAGGGGTCTGCAGTGAAGATGGTTCGAGTCGAAAGCTGCAGGAATGCGATGAAGTCGCGATTCTTGGTTTGGGACTCCACCCACTGTTGGACCGTCATGGTGTCGAGCTGTTCGGCCTGAGGCGTCGTCCACGGCGCGTCTAGCGGAACCTGGGTCGACAACCGATTCAACTCGCCGATGATGCGATCGTATTCCGCCTGGGCGGCAGCATCCAATCCGGTGCCGTCAGCATCAGTGTACGAGCGCTTGCCGTTCAAGTCGGCCATTGCCTTCCCTTTGTCGAATTGCGGAGTCGTGTGGAATCCGTACTCG
>DATLKS010001001.1:0-3324 GCA_035538255.1 Terriglobales bacterium | reverse complement strand
CGTCCAAGGCTTTTGAATGAAGTCTGACGCGCCGCGTTGCAGCGCCTCAACGGCGAGTTCAATTGTCCCCCAAGCCGTTATGACCAGGACGGGAACTGCGGCATTGATTTTGCGGATGCTGGAGATAAGATCGAGCCCCTCGCTGCCCGAAGTAGTATCGAGCGTGTAATTCAGGTCGGTGATGAGCAGGTCGAATTCTCCCGACTTGAGCGCCTCAATCACTGCTGCCGGATGCATTACTGTTTGCGATTCGAAACCCTCGAGCTTTAGCAGCAGCGCGATTGCGTGCAGCACATCTGGCTGATCGTCGGCGACAAGAACACGCTTGCGCTTCGTTGCCAAACCGGCTTCGGGTGCGAGCGAAGCGGAATAAGAGCTGTCGGTCACTGCAGTCTCCGGTTCTATCAGAGAGGACAAGAAATACATGCTGTGAGTTTTCAAACCTGCCGAATGCAGCCATTATCACGGGCTGGTTCTGGTCCAGGCTACGTCACCCGCATAAATTTCTTACTTGAAGAGAGCAAGCCGTCTGCCATGCCCACTCACGCAAGCGCAATAGGACACTATCGATAACCCAGTTAGATTCATGTGCTTACGATATGTTTTGCTGGGCTACCACAGCAAGTTGACTGTTCGAATGTGAAAGAATCGGGCCGAAAGCGAACACTCATATTGGAAGGATGGGAGCAAGCTGAGTCGGTCCGTCGAGCAGGTAGCGAATCTTGCGGGCAAGGGCTTCTGTGGTGAATGGTTTCTGAAGGAAAGACATTCCGGCATTCAGCACGCCGTGATGAACGATAGCATCGTCGGCATAACCGGAGACATACAAGACCTTCATCTCCGGACGGATCTTGAGCAGGCGCTCAGCGAGCTCGCGTCCGCTCATCTGTTCGAGAACGACATCCGTAAGCAGCAGATCGATCTTGCCCTGGTGGCGTTCGCACATCAACAGCGCTTCGCCGCCATGACGAGACTCGAGCACGTTGTATCCGTGCTTGTGAAGAACCTGACGCATCAGCGCGCGCACTCCGTCTTCATCCTCGACAAGGAGTACTGTCTCGCTGCCGCGACGCGCGGGTTGCAACGGATTTGCTGACGGCAGTTCCGCAGGCGCATCGACGCATGGAAGATAGACTTTGAACGTCGATCCGATTCCCACTTCGGAATAGACCCAGATGTACCCGCCGCTCTGCTTAATGATTCCATACACAGTGGAGAGGCCAAGGCCGGTGCCCTTTCCCACTTCTTTCGTTGTAAAGAACGGCTCGAAGATACGTGACTTCACCTTCTCGGGCATGCCGGTGCCGGTGTCGGTAACGGCGACCATTACATAGGCGCCCGGTTTTACTGAGACGTGATCGCGCGCATAGTTCTCATCGAGATCGATATTGGCAGTCTCAATCGTCAGCTTGCCACCTTGCGGCATGGCGTCGCGGGCGTTCACCGCAAGATTCATGATCACTTGCTCCACCTGTCCCGGATCGGCCTTTACGTGGCCTAGTCCCGGCTCCAGGACAGTGAACAAATCAATGTCTTCGCCAAGCAAGCGACGCAGCAGCTTGTCCATATTGCCGACGACCGCGTTGAGGTCCAGAACCTTAGGCGCGAGCACTTGCTGGCGGCTAAAGGCGAGCAACTGGCGTGTAAGGGATGCGGCACGATCGGCAGCCTTCTTGATCTCATCCACTTCGTTGCGCAGCGGATCGGCAGCATCGAGTTCGTCCAAGATCAGCTCGCTGTAACCTTTAATTACGGTGAGCAGGTTGTTGAAATCGTGGGCGACGCCGCCGGCCAGACGTCCCACAGCTTCCATCTTTTGCGATTGGCGCAATTGCTCTTCGAGCGCGCGACGCTCGCTCACGTCCTCGGCAATCATCTCGAAGCCGAGCGGCTCACCGCGCTCATCTTTGAACGAATTGCCGCTGAGTCGGACAGTAATAAGTCGCCCATCTTTCCGCTTCCATCGCAGTTCGCAGCTCTCCAGGCACCCGGACTCCTTGTAGGCGTGGATAATTGCTGCGCGCTGGTCAGGGTCGGCGTAAATATCACGCGCCATATCAACCGCAAGCAGCTCCTCCGCAGACGAATAGCCAAGCATATTAACCAACGCGGGATTCACATCCAGAAATCTGCCGTCGAGACTCGAGCGGTACATTCCGTAGACAGCGCTCTCGACAAGCGAACGATGTCGGGTTTCCGAAGCGCGCAGCGCCTCTTCCTGATGCTTGCGAACTACAGCAACTGAGATGTGCTGGGAAACGTAGGTGAGAATCTCCCGATCGCGTTCGCTGTGCCTGACGCTCGAATCGTAGCTCTGAAGGGCGATCACGCCGAAGACTTTGGTTCCATGGCGCAACGGAACCCCCAGCCAGTCTACGCAATCCGGACCGATCGGCTCGATTTCTCCGCTCTTCTCCAGTTCGCGAATCTTAGGAAAGTCCGCCAACAGAGATTTGCCCGAACGCAACACATATTCGGTAAGGCCTTTGCCTAGTTTTCGTCCTGCGGGCGTCGGATCACTCTCGTCGATGAAGTAGGGAAAGTAGAGATGTTCTCCGGTCTCATCGAGTAGAGCAATGTAGAGGTTTTTTGCATACATCAACTCGCCGATGATTTTGTGCAGCGCCTCGTAGAGCTGCTGTAGGTCGTCGACCGAATTGGCACAGTCACTGATGCGATACAGCGCCGCCTGCAGCTGCTCGGCGCGCTTGCGTTCCGTTATGTCGAAAGCCGTACAGAGCAGTGCCCGGTCTCCAGCGAACTGTGTGGGTGTAGCGGAGAAATCGAGCCAGCGTTCTTCCCCGTCCTTGTGAAGGATGCGCAGCTCATCTCTTCGCAGCGGCGTTCCCCCGGGTAACCGGCGAAACGCTTGGTTGCGAACTTTCCGGCGATCGTCAGGATGCACCAGCTCCCAGGGGTTGATGTTGCGAAGCTCCGAGAAGCTGTATCCGCAAATCTCCTCTGACGCTCTATTGCAATACAGAAGACGCGTTCCGCTGTAGATGTAGATAGCAGTGGTGGCGGTTTCCGCCAGCGCGCGAAACTTGCTCTCGCTCTCTATTAGCGCCTGCTCTGTATGTTTGCGGTTGGTGATCTCTACGAGCGTGCCGAGAATCGTCTCGCCTTCACCATCGTCGAGCAGCATGACATTCTCGAGTACCCAGACCTCAGATCCATCGCGTCTCTTTAGCCTGAATTCCAGGTTCGTGAGCGCCTTTTGTTTTCTGAGCTCGGCAATGTAGTCCGTGCGTTGTTTGGGACTGTAATATGGATTGAAGTCAGCGGCGGCAATCATCCTCTCGCGTGACTCATACCCGAAGATTT
>DATLKS010001000.1:0-1917 GCA_035538255.1 Terriglobales bacterium | reverse complement strand
ATACTCGATGACCGGCAATGCACATTCAGAGCTGCGGAACGCTCTGCTTCTCTCAATGCTAGGCGCTGACAAAACTCAGCAGATACTCGATCCTGATCCTGCAACAAAACTGGATCCTGCCGATGGTGCAGATTATTTCGGATTGACTCCCGACCTGTTGCACGGGCTTGCCGGGGCAGACGCGCGGATTGAGTTTCCATCGCCGGCGGCTTCGGTCGGCAGCAATAATTGGACGATCGCCGGGAAGCTAACCTCGACGGGTAAGCCAATTCTGGCCAACGATCCGCACCGGGTTATGGCCCTGCCCTCGCTGCGCTACATAGTGCACCTAGTCGCGCCAGGATGGGACGTAGTCGGCTCCGGCGAGCCGGCCTTGCCTGGTATTGCCATCGGGCATAACCAGCGAATCGCGTGGGGACTCACCATCTTCCCTGTCGATCAACAAGACCTCTATCTTGAGGAACTCAATCCGGCCGATCCACTTCAGTACAAGCAGAACGGCAAATGGCGAGCAATGCGTACCGAAACCACGACTATCAACGTGAGAGGCGGCACGGCACACACATTCACGCTGCACTTTACGGATCACGGCCCTGTTCTTTGGGAGGATGCCGCGCATCATCGTGCTTTAGCTCTGCGCTGGGTGGGAGCCGAATCCGGAACCGCGGGATATCTGGCTTCGCTCTCCGTCGATCGCGCACAGAACTGGAAGGAGTTTCTCAGCGCCCTAGAGCGTTGGAAGCTCCCACCCGAGAACATGGTCTATGCCGATATCGATGGGAACATCGGAGAACAATCGGCCGGGCTTACTCCGATTCGAAGCTGGACCGGGCTGTTTCCTGTTTCGGGAAGCACTGGAAAATACGAGTGGACAGGCTTCGTCCCTCTCGATCAATTGCCGCGAACTTTCAATCCGACTGCGGGATGGTTTGCGACGGCGAATGACCGCACCATTCCGGAAGACTATAGATACAAAGTTGGATTTGAGTGGTCCAGGTACCGCGTCGAGCGCATCAGGACGCTGCTGAGCGATCTTGCCGAGAAGCAGCGGAAGATCAGGATCGAAGACGTCGAAAACCTGCAAAACGACGTGTACTCCATTCCCGCCGATCAATTAATCCGCATGTTGCCACGACACAGCAATGGTCCAGAGGCGCGCTTCCTCGAGATGCTTAAAGACTGGGATCGCGTCCTGCGCTCGCCTTCGGTTGCAGGCGCTTTGTATGAGGTTTGGGAACGGCATCTGCGCGTTGCCTTGCTTGAGAAGATTGCCGGCCCGGATGCTCAAGGAATCAATGCCGCCTTTGGGCTCCAGCAGGCAATGGACTATCTGAAGACCCTGCCATCGGCAGATCAGCAGAACCTGTTGCTATCCACGCTCGCCGATGCTGGTCACGAAATGGAGCAGAAGCAGGGCTCGGATTCAGCGCTATGGTCGTGGGGTGCAATGCACACGATCACATTCCGTCATTCGCTCGATCAAGTACGTGGCGGCAAGGCTCTGTTCGACTTGGGTCCAGTATCGCGGCCGGGAGATGGAGAGACGGTCGATGCCACCGGTTCTCCGGCAAATGGATTCGAACAACAGTCCGGTGCAAGCTATCGCGAGATATTCGATCTCCAGAACTGGGATAACTCGCTCGCCATCAACACTCCCGGACAGAGCGGACAGCCGGGAAGCCGTCACTACTCCGATCTGCTCGCAGTTTGGGAAGCAGGACAGTACTTTCCGCTGCTGTATTCAAAACGAGCGGTTGAGGAGAATGCGACAGACATGCTGACGTTGGTGCCTCAAGCCGGCGAAAAGCGCTAAGCGTGAAGTGTGCGCGGGCGGCGCTCAACGTGAAAGCCCGCTGCGAAACGGCAGCGTTCGAGAGATGTCGGAACGAGGTCCCGTAGCTTGGATTATTCATGACC
>DATLKS010000999.1:0-2392 GCA_035538255.1 Terriglobales bacterium | reverse complement strand
GGTGGCCACCGATCTAATCTTCGCATCGGTCATCGCATCAGTCATTTTCTACATCAGCACAAGTAATACCGTCATCGGTCTTCGGATAACGAACCAGGTGCGCGCTCTGCTGATGCTCTACACAGCGTTAACCATCCTTTGTGTTCACAGCTTAGGCGTCTATCGTCAACGAAAGTGGAACACCGGAGAAGCCCTTGCAATCGCGAAGTCGGTCGGTCTTGCTTCACTGTTATTCGGCGCATTTGTTCTGTGGGCAGGCCAGCCGCTCTCGTTGATGGCTATCACTTGCATGGGCGCCATGAATATTGGCGCGTTCGTCGCCTGGCGAGCCTGGGATCGACATACCGCCAGTCATCGCGCTGAAGCCGGGAATATGCGCAATGTGCTGATCGTTGGCGCAAACGCATGCGGAGGTGAGCTGGCGCGTTCCATATCGGCAAACCCACACTGGGGCTTCGTTGTCCGTGGATTTCTCGACGACCAGGCACATTCGAACGGACTCCGCGTAGCGGGAACCGTGGCTCAATTGGCGGAAATCGCACGCGCGGAGTACATCGACGACATCTTTATTGCACCGCCCTACGATCGAACGCTCGTCTGGAAGCTCACCGAGCAGGCGCGCCGGAACCATTGGAACGTGAAAGTCCTTCCGGAATTCTGGGAACCGGCGATGGTGCAGCCGCAAGTCGAGCTGCTGGGAGAGTTGCCGGTCTTCTCCCTGCATCGAGAGCCGATTCCTGCATTTGCACTCTGTGTAAAGCGGACTCTGGATATCACGTTATCGCTGTGTGCGGCTCCTGTTGCAATTCCTCTCATGGCGGTGCTTGCGTTGCTCGTGAAGCTGGATTCTCCTGGGCCCGCCTTTTATTGTGCGAAGCGCATTGGACGCAAGGGTCGGAAATTTTCCTGCTGGAAGCTGCGCACCATGGTAGCTAACGCAGACCAGATCAAACAGGAACTTCGAGCGAAGAATCAGAGATCAGGGCCATTCTTCAAATTGTCGTTTGATCCGCGCATCACCCGAATTGGCAAATTACTGCGCAAGAGCAGCCTCGATGAGCTGCCGCAGCTCTGGAATGTGCTGCGCGGCGAGATGAGCCTGGTTGGCCCCCGGCCACATCCCATGGACGACTATGAACGCTACGACCTTGAGCATCGCCGCCGCCTGGAAGTGCGGCCGGGCATCACCGGGCTGTGGCAAGTGAAAGCGCGCCGGGACCCTTCCTTCGATATCAATATGGCACTTGATCTCGCCTACATCGAGAACTGGAGTTTGTGGCTTGACTTCAAAATTCTTCTGCAAACAATTCCTGCCGTTCTCAAGGGCACCGGTCAGTAAACGTAGATTAACCCCCATGGCAAACTTCGCTTCTGCTCAGCAATTGATAGATGCTCATTTCTCGACATGGGCGCCATATTGGCGCGAGGTCTATGACGGGGACACGGTCCAATCGGCAATCTACCGAGAGAGACTCGATCTGGTCCTACGGTGGGTTGATGAATTAGCACCTACTCTCGGTGGCGAAAGCTTGGACATCGGTTGCGGCGCGGGATTATTCAGCGTGGCACTTGCCAAACGCGGCTTCCGCGTACGCGCAATCGATACAGTAGAAGCAATGCGTACGCAGACCTCACGTCTGGCTCTCACCGAGGGCGTACAAGAGCAGGTAATAACAGAACATGGAGATGCTCACCACCTGCGGTATACAAATGCAACATTCGATTTGGTGCTGGCAATCGGCGTAACTCCCTGGCTCCACTCGCCCGAAATGGCGCTGAAGGAAGTTTATCGCGTGCTTCGTCCCGGAGGATATCTCATTATTACGGCAGATAATCAGATTCGCTTGAGCCACTGGCTGGATCCCAGGTTCTGTCCCTTGCATGCCGCCATACGTGCCCGAATCGGCACATTCCTTCGGAGCGTTAGCTTGTGGCATCAGTCCCACGTCCGCATGTATTCACCGCTGGCATTTGATCGCGCGCTGAGCGTAGCTGGTTTCAGCAAGGTTGAGGGACTGACGTTAGGTTACGGACCGTTCACATTCTTTGACCGCCAAATCATTCGAGACCGCATTGGAATCGCGATTCATAAAAAATTGAAGAACCTCGCAACAAGGAACTCCCTTCTTCGTCGCGTTGGTTCGCAGTACGTCGTGCTCGCTCGCAAGAGCTAGAACACCCGACGGTCCTTACTTCTAGACATCAAAAACTTTTTAGCGGGAGCAAGCTATGAATCCTGATGGCACCATCTCTTTCACCGAGTCTCACAGCACGCAAAGTTACTTACAAAGAATCGGCGTACCTCAACTGGCGCCTCTTACCAGTCCTTTTGACCCCGGTTACGATCCGGCGACGCTGGAAAGCCATCTTGAGCAGAGCGCACATTTGATTT
>DATLKS010000998.1:0-14277 GCA_035538255.1 Terriglobales bacterium | reverse complement strand
ATGAAATCGCGTGAAGACTGTCTTGCCTACGCCGAGAGCCGCGGCATTCCTGTGGCTGCCAGCCGCGAGAAGATTCACAGCCGCGATCGCAACCTACTGCACATCAGCCATGAAGGCGGAGAACTCGAAGATCCGGCCAATGCTCCGCTGGAAACGACGTGGCAGTGGACCAACTCGCCACAGAATGCGCCCAACGAGGCTGAGGAAGTCGAGATTGGTTTCGCGCAAGGCGTTCCCGTTTCGGTTAACGGGAAGAGTCTTTCGCCGGTTGCACTGCTGGAAAAGCTGAACGATATCGGAGCAAAGCATGGCATCGGCCGCGTCGATCTAGTCGAAAATCGCTTCGTGGGCATCAAGTCTCGCGGTTGCTATGAGACTCCCGGAGGCACGCTCCTGCTTACCGCGCATCGCGAGCTCGAAGCCCTGTGCCTCGATCGCGACCTGATGCACTTCAAGCAGCACCTCGCGCTGAAGTACGCCGAGCTGGTCTATTTCGGTCTGTGGTTTACGCCGTTGCGCGAATCGCTCGATGCATTCGTTACCAGCACGCAGAAGGATGTAACCGGAACCGTTGGACTGAGCCTCTACAAAGGCAACGTCTCGGTCACCAGTCGTAAATCGGAGTACTCGCTCTATCGCACCGATCTTTCGTCCTTCACCATGGGCGAGAGCTACGACCAGAAGGACGCGGCCGGATTCATCCGCATTCTTGGCTTGCCTGCCCGGTCGCGCGCGATCCTGCGCAAGCAGACTCCAGAAGAAGAGGCGATCTCAGCGTGAAGATGTGGGCAGGCCGGCTCCGCCGGCCGTTGAATCCGGACTTCGAGCAGTGGCAGCGGTCGTTTGCATTCGACAAACGGCTGCTTCCGCAGGAGATCGCCGCCAGCAGCGCACACGCACGCGCGCTCGCGCATGCCGGTGTGCTCTCCGCTGCAGAGTTGAAGTCGCTGCTCGATGCCTTGGAACACGTCAAACACGCTGCTGAGACCGATCCGCATTTCGTGCAGGACAGCGAAGCCGAGGACGTTCATCACTTTCTCGAACGTCGGCTGGTCGAGCTTGCCGGCGAGGTTGGACTCAAGCTGCACACCGGCCGCAGCCGCAACGAGCAGATCGCAACCGACCTGCGTCTCTTTGTGCGCGATGCGATCGACGAGTTGCAAAGCAAGCTGGTCGAATTCGTCGAAGCCATCGCCGAGAAAGCTAAGGCGGCTGGAAGCGCCGCGATGCCGGCGCACACGCATCTGCAAGCAGCCGAGCCTGTCTTGGTCGCACACTGGCTGCTCACATATGCCGAAATGCTATTGCGAGATCACTCGCGACTAGGCGACTGCCGGTTGCGGCTGAATTTCTGCCCGCTCGGTTCCGGAGCCGTTGCAGGCGCAACGCTCGCGTTGGATCGCGAAGGCATGGCGGCCGAACTCGGCTTTAGCGCGCTCACGTCCAACAGCATGGATGCGACCAGCGATCGCGACTTCGCCATTGAGTTCGTGCAGGCTGCTTCCATTTTGGGAATCCATCTGAGCCGGTGGGCGGAGGAGATGATCCTCTTCGCGACTCGGGAATTCGGCTTTGTGCGTCTGCCTGAGACTTACTCCACCGGCAGCAGCGCCATGCCCCAAAAGATGAATCCTGATGCGCTGGAGCTGATTCGGGGCAAAGCCGGACGGCTGGTGGGAGCAGCCACAACACTGCTCATGGCCGCGAAGGGCCTGCCGCTCGCCTACAACAAAGACCTGCAAGAGACGCAGGAGCCGGTGTTCGATGCAGCGGACACTTCGCTGCAGTGCATGAAGACAGCTATTGGCGTAATGCGCGACTGCGAGTTCGATTTCGCCCGCATGGGCGCGGCAGCCCAATGCGGGTTCATGAACGCCATGGCTGCGGCTACGTATTTGTCGTCCAAAGGAGTTCCATTTCGGTCTGCTCATGAGGTTATTGGCAAAGCGGTCAGCTTCTGCCTGGATCGTGGCTGCGAATTATCTGATCTCACGCTCGAGGAACTAAAACAGTTCAGTCCCGCGTTCGATCAGGATTTCTATTCCGCAGTTACTCTCGATGCTGTCCTGGGTTGTCATGATGTGCCGGGCGGCACTAACCCCGCGCGCGTGCGCGCGGCGCTTGTCCATCTCAATCAGCGCGTTCGCGCGCTTCAGGAGGCACTCCATGCTCACGCGTAGAGCGATCCTGCCGGATGTTGAGCAGATCCATAAACTCATCGCGAATTACTCGCCCGACGGCACACTGCTGCCGCGCACCCTCGCCGAGCTCTCGGAAAACGTGCGCGACTTCACGGTAGTCGAAGAAGATGGCGAGATCATCGCCTGCGGCGCGCTCCACTTCTACGGACGCCACCTCACTGAGATCCGCTCGATCGCGGTCTCGCCGGAGCACAAAGGCAAAGGCGCGGGGCGCGTGCTCATCGAAGCGTTGCTCGAAGAAGCAGAGCACCACAAGATTACTTGTGTGTGCCTGTTCACCCGCATTCCGGATTTCTTCGCGAAGTTCGGATTCGACTACGCGAGCAGGGAAGTGCTGCCCGATAAGATCTACAAAGACTGCCTCAAATGTCCAAGGCTGCACGCCTGCGACGAAGTCGCGATGTATCGCGGCTCATTGCCCAAAGTGGCGCCGGTGAAGTTGGAGGATATCCAGGTACCGTTGCCCGCGTTAAGAGCCTGAGACAGAGGGAACTTCCAAGTTAATTGATATCTAGAACTGGAGTTCCATCCCTCCGGGCTGCCCTTCGCAGATCGACATCGAGGGTCGCAAGCGGCAGACCACGGCGCTGCGCGAGTTCAAGGTAAGCCGCGTCGTAGAGAGTTAACCCATACTGCTCAGCTAAATGTGCTGTTGTTCCCCACGCATGTTGATCCGTTTCTGGATCAACGTGAATGGGCAATAAGGACAGGTCTGCAAACGTCGAATCGCGAAATTTTCTATCGTTTCGTCTTCTTCGAACTCCCATTTCGAGAGCGTTTCCCAGTTCGAGATGCCAGAGCGCCGGAACCCATGCTCCTCTCTTACGGACCTGCTGAAAAATTTCCCGGATAGTGCTGGTCGTCTCGTCTGCGTAAACCCAGGCTAGGGTGATGGAGCTGTCGAGGACAAGGCTCATGGCCGGCCAGCATCCCTTTCCTTCTTCCACATTTCCCAGTCGAACCGCCCGAGTTTGAGAGCTTTGGCACGTGAGCGAATTCGCTCTAAGGCTTCACCAGCCTGCTTCTCGTCATGAGGGTTATTATGGGGGACGAGTCGCGCGACTGGCCTGCCATGACGAGTAATCACGATCTCCTCGCCCTTCTCCACGCGATCAAGCAGAGTCCCTAAGGTGTTCTTAGCCTCAAAAGCGCCGATTTCTCGCACGTTAATCTAGCTTAGTCTAGCTTAATTGCATCCGGATCGCAATTCGCAATTTATAGGCGAGGAGGATGCTATTTCTTCTTTTGGTCCGCAGCTAACTTGGCTTTCAATGCTTCGCGTTTCTCGCGCATTTTCACGATCTTCTTGTGCCGCCGGTTGTCCCGCGCTTTATCGCCATTAATTAGAGACATGATGAGGGCTCCTTAGGTGCTAAGGAACTCTATCAAATTTGGGACTGATTCCTGCGGTTGGCAGCGAGGGCGGCGTGTAGTCAGGTTAGCGTTCTACGGTATACATGTAGTCTTCGCGCGACTGAGCGAAGGACTGCGCCACCCTGAGGAATGCCTTAGCAGCGTGTGAAAGCTGGGAGCGTTTGCGATAGACGAGTCGCAGCTTGCGCTCGAATTGAAGCTCTGGAACGGGAACGCTCACCAACCTGGTTCCAAGATCTTCCTGGACAGCGATTCGCGGAAGCAACGCCACACCGTTTCCCATGCCGACAAACTTCTTGATCGACTCGATGGTCGGCAGCTCCACGTTCATGTTGAGCGGCGTCTTGGATCTACGAAACGCCTCGATTACCTTGAGCCGGTACGGAGACTGGACGTTGTGAGCGATGAATACCTCAGCGCCGAGCTGCTGGATCTTAACGCGCGCTTGTCCCGCCAGCGGATGCTTGCGATGCACGATGAATGAAAGCTGGTCGGAATAGACTGAGATCGACTGCAGATCCGGTGAGTTGGGCCGGAAGGAAACCACGCCAAGTTCGGCGTTATGATTCAGCAGTTCGTCGGGAATGCGGCTCGCGAGTGATCGCAGCACCGTGACCCTGATCGTCGGATAAAGCCGGCGAAACTCGTCCAGCACCGGCAGCAAATACAAGCACGTAAACTCATTCGCCGCGATGCTCAGTTTGCCGCGATGCAGCTCGCGCAATTCGGTGAGCGCTCCTTGCGCCTCCATGCGCAGATTCACCAGCTTCTGCGCGTACTCGAACACCACCTGACCGGCATCGGTGAGAGTGCCATCCCGGGAAGATCGGTCAAGCAGCCCCTCTCCGAGCTCTTCTTCGAGCTTGCGGATGGTCTGGCTGATCGCCGGCTGGCTGCGATGGAGCTTCTGCGCTGCCCGCGAAAAACTGCCTTCCTGGACAACGGCGATGAAGGTTTGGAGCTCGAAGAGGTCCATAGAACCGCGGCTGTCAACTATCGGCCATCAGCATTCGGCTAGTCGCGAGGCTTAAATTGCATGCGTGCGCAGACCTTGTGGACTCGAAATCGGTACCGTGCTTTTCAGCTTCATGGCCGAACCCGATCACCGTGCGCCGTCAGCCTTCTTATGTGCCGATAAGAAATTCAAATAGTAGCATGCATCCATTATGATTCCATAATTAATATAAGCTTGGATTATACTTACTATGACCGTAGAACTGAGGGTTGGCTTAAGTCCAGTTTGAGGAACGACATGGAACGAATCACGATCTTTGACACCACCCTGCGCGACGGAGAGCAGTCTCCCGGCTGCAGCATGAATATTTCCGAGAAGCTGCGTATGGCGCAGACGCTCGATGCCCTTGGTGTGGACATTCTCGAGGCTGGTTTTCCCATTGCTTCGGATGGTGATTTTGCCGCCGTGCAACTCATCGCGCGTGAGATCCGCCGTCCGCGGATCGCGGCACTGGCGCGCTGCAAGCAGGAGGATGTGCAGCGTGCAGGCGAAGCTCTACGCGATGCTGAGCGCGCGCGTATCCATACGTTCTTGGCTACTTCCGATATCCATCTGCAATACAAACTGAAGATCACGCGCGCAGAATGCCTGGAGCAGGCGCGCACCGGTGTCTCGCTGGCAAAAACCTACTGCGACGACGTGGAATTCTCGCCGGAAGACGCCACTCGCTCCGAATTCGATTTTCTCTCCCAGGTGGTCGAGACCGCGATCGAAGCGGGCGCCACTACGATCAATATTCCCGATACGGTCGGATACACATTGCCTTCCGAATACGGCGCTCTGATCGCGAAGCTGCGAAGCAAGGTGAGCAACATCGATAAAGCCGTGATCTCCGTCCATTGCCATGATGACCTTGGAGTCGCCGTAGCGAACACTTTTTCGGGAATCGAAGCCGGCGCCCGTCAGGTGGAGTGCACGATCAATGGCATAGGAGAGCGCGCGGGAAACGCCGCGCTCGAAGAAATCGTAATGGCGATGCGCGTCCGCGCGGACCGCATGCCCTTTGAGACCGGAATAGACACCACGATGCTATACGCGGCCAGCCAGCAGTTATCGCGGACCATCAGCTTCGGGCCGCAGCCGAATAAGCCAATCGTCGGCGCAAACGCGTTTGCTCACGCCGCAGGAATCCACCAGCACGGCGTGCTCTCGAATCCGCTCTGCTACGAGATCATGACACCGGAATCGGTCGGCGCGCCCGGAACGAAGCTGGTTTTAGGAAAGCACTCCGGACGTCACGCGCTGCAGGCTCGCTATTCCGAATTGGGATACCGACTGAGTCCGTCGGAAGTTCAGGAGATTTACGTGCGCTTCACGGAATTGGCGGATCGCAAAAAAAGCGTCTATGACCAGGACTTGCTTGCACTGCTCCCAGTGGAACGTAGATCCGCGCATGCCAATGTTTCGGCGGCACCGGCGGCGCATCCATTCTGATTGTGATGACAGAGGAAAGAATGAGATTGAAAGTCGCAGTGCTCCCCGGTGATGGCATTGGACCGGAAGTAATGAAGGTCGGTGTGCGTGTACTGCGCACGCTAGCAGATATCAGTGGTTTTGAGCTGCAGGTTCACGAGTATCCAATTGGTGGCACGGCGCTGAGCGCGACGGGATTTCCCCTTCCCAAAACGACGCTCGACGAATGCCTGGAAAGCGACGCCGTACTTCTCGGCGCGGTGGGATCTCCGCAGTTCGACAAACTTCCCCAGGACCGTCGCCCGGAAGCAGGATTGCTACAGTTGCGTGTTGCTCTGGGTGGATACGCGAACCTTCGTCCGGCAATTGCTTACAACGCGCTGACCGAGTGCTCGCCTCTGCGTCCCACCATTGTTGCGGGAGCCAATGTGCTTTTCGTGCGCGAGCTGCTGGGCGGACTCTACTTCGGTGAGCCGCGCGGCATCGATACGTCTTCTACACACTCCGCTTGGAACACGATGCGTTACAGCGTTCCAGAGATCGAGCGCGTTGCGCGTGTCGCATTCGATCTCGCCAAGCAGCGCAGTCTCAAAGTCACTTCCGTCGATAAGGCTAATGTCTTGGAAACATCGCAGCTCTGGCGAAACGTGGTTACGCGCGTAGCAGCATCGTATCCTGATGTTGGGCTCGAACACATGTATGTGGACGCGTTCGCAATGCATCTCGTCGCCAATCCCAAGCGCTTCGACGTCATACTGACGGAAAATCTGTTCGGCGACATTCTTTCTGACGAGGCTGCTGCGATCACCGGCTCTCTGGGCATGCTGCCTTCGGCAAGTATCGGAGGGGCAGTGAATCTGTACGAGCCGGTTCATGGTTCCGCGCCGGATCTTGCAGGAAAGAACTTGGCGAATCCGCTGGGAGCGATTTCTTCGGTGGCGATGATGCTGCGTCACACCTTTGCCATGCACCGCGAAGCCGATGAGGTCGAAGCCGCGATTCGCGCGGTCTTGGAGCAGGGTTATCGCACCGCCGACATTCACCGGTCGCCCACTGAGCAGCAGGTCTCGACCACGGAAATGGGAAGCCTTGTCGAGGAAGCGCTCACTGCAGCCGTGATTCGTCGTCAGGCTTATCACGCAGTATAAATTTCATCGATCATGCCTTCTAAGACGCTATGCGAAAAACTTTGGGAGCAGCACGTCGTTCGCGAGAACGCCGACGGACGCGCTCTTCTCTACATCGATCTCCACTTAGTACATGAAGTCACGTCGCCGCAGGCGTTCGAAGGGCTTCGCCTGAATGGACTCAAATTGCGCCGACCTGAGCTCACCGTCGCGACCGTCGATCACAACGTGCCAACGACACCCAATCGCGCTTTGATCGCTGATCCCATTGCGGCGCAGCAAATTGAAACACTGCGGCGCAACTGCCGCGATTTTGCCGTGCGCTTCTTTGATATCGATTCGGCAGAGCAAGGCATCGTCCACGTCATTGGTCCGGAACTGGGACTTACGCAGCCGGGAATGACGATCGTCTGCGGCGACAGCCACACCAGCACACACGGCGCCTTCGGCGCGTTGGCGTTCGGAATTGGGACTTCGGAAGTCGAGCACGTGCTGGCTACGCAGTGCCTCTGGCAGAAGAAGCCGAAAACGATGCAAGTCGTCGTCGATGGGGAGTTGCCGCTAGGCGCTACTGCGAAAGATATTGCGTTGGGTATCATTGGGCGCATCGGCTCTGACGGCGCTACTGGCTACGCCATCGAGTATCGCGGTTCAGCGATCCGTTCTCTCTCGATGGAAGGCCGCATGACAGTCTGCAACATGAGCATCGAAGCCGGAGCGCGCGCAGGCATGATCGCTCCCGACGAGACCACGTTCAACTACGTTCGCGGCCGGCGCTTTGGGCCCAAAGCCTTTGACAAGGCCGTAGAACACTGGCAGAGCTTGAGGTCCGACGAAGGCGCGCAGTTCGACACCACGATCTCCATCGATGCGGCCAGTCTGGAGCCATACGTCACCTGGGGTACGAATCCAGGAATGGTTGCTCCCATAACGGGACGCGTACCCGATCCAAACTCTGCGCGCTCGGAAGCCGATCGCGCCGCGACTGCTCGAGCTCTGGAGTACATGAATCTAAAGCCGGGAACCGCGATGGAAGACATCGCCATCGATCGCGTCTTTATCGGCTCCTGCACGAATGCCCGCATCGAAGATCTACGCGTCACGGCGGAGTTTGTGCGTGGATACCATGTGCATCCCAAGGTGCATGCCATGGTCGTTCCCGGCTCGCAGCAGGTGAAGCGCGCAGCCGAGTCCGAAGGACTCGACCGCATCTTCCGCGCTGCAGGATTCGAGTGGCGCGAGTCAGGATGCTCGATGTGTCTGGGCATGAATCCTGACATCCTGAAGCCGGGCGAACGTTGTGCTTCCACCAGCAATCGCAACTTCGAAGGACGCCAGGGCCGCGGCGGCCGAACTCATCTCGTCAGCCCGCAAATGGCAGCAGCAGCGGCCATTACCGGCCACTTCACCGATATACGCAAGTGGCGATTCAAGGAGGCGCAATCCGCATGATACCATTTCGTGAGCACACGGGCATCGTTGCGCCGCTCGATCGCGCTAGTGTGGATACCGATCAGATTATTCCCAAGCAATTCCTGAAACGGATCGAGCGCACAGGTTATGGCGAGTTCCTCTTCTACGATTGGCGCTTCTCGAGTGACGGAAAGCGGGAGCCCAAGTTCGTCCTCAACCTGCCTCAGTACGAGGGTGCTTCGATACTCGTCGCAGGAAAAAACTTTGGCTGCGGGTCGTCGCGCGAGCACGCAGCGTGGGCGCTGTCGGATTACGGTTTTCGCGTGATCATCGCGCCCAGTTTTGCCGACATCTTCAACACGAACGCCGGAAACAACGGCATCCTTCTGGTGAAGCTCTCGGAGCAGGAAGTCGAAACTCTTCTAAACAAAGCGAAGGAGGTCCCTGGTTATCAGCTCCAGGTCTCGCTGGTCAATAAGACGGTAAAGGATGACCGTGGCTTCGCCGCGCGGTTTGATATCGATGACTTCCGCCGCACCTGCCTTCTGGAGGGCCTTGATGAGATCGGTCTCACTCTCAAGCACGACGCCGAGATTGCCGCATACGAACAGACGCGTTCGGCGCGAGGCTGGTAACGGAAGACGTAAGCCAAAAGGCCTCAATAGAATCAGGTACTTACGTGGGATTAACGTCCAAGCCCCGACACTAGGCGAAATGCCGCTCGACCGAAAAAAAGCCTGTGAGACCCCGTCGGTTCTGAGGGCATCCAAAGCTATAATAATGTCGCGAGTCGCCGGATTCGACTCGCCAGAAGGTCGAATGTCGAAGCAGCTTAAGATTGGTGTTCTTTCCCTGTCCTTTTTCATTGTTTTGGTCATCGTGCTCGGAGGATTAGGGGTTCATGCCTCCAGCAACAACGATGGCGCCTACCGCCAGCTTGGTGTTTACAGCGAAGTGCTTTCCCGGATTCGTACTGAGTACGTCGAAGAGCCGAACTTCTCTGCGGTTACGGGCGGAGCACTGCACGGGCTTCTGGAGTCGCTTGATGCCGATTCCAGCTATCTGAGTCCAGAGGAATACAAGTTCTACAAGACCCACCAGAACGATGGACACGCCAACGTAGGCGCAACTGTCTCCAAGCGCTTCGGCTATGCGGCTGTGGTTTCAGTCCTGCCGGGCGGACCGGCGGATAAGGCCGGCGTGGAAACCGGCGACATTATCGAGGCGATCGAGAGCAAAAGCACTCACGAGATGTCGCTTGCCACGATTCAGGAAGAACTTTCCGGCAAGCAGGGATCGACCATCAGCTTCTCCATTGTCCGTCCAGGCAAGGCAGAGCCGCAGAAGATCACCGTCACCCGCGACAATGTCGTTGTACCTGCGACCACGGACAAGGTGATGGAGGAATCGATTGCCGATATCACACCTGTAACCCTTACCAAGGGCAAGGCTCAGGAGATCGCGGGCAAGGTTCGCGAAGAGCAGAAGAAAGGCGCGAAAAAGCTGATCCTCGATCTGCGCAATGTCTCTGAGGGAGATCCCAGCGAGGCGGTCGCCGTCGCCAATCTCTTCCTGAATCACGGAATCATCACCTATCTGCAGGGACAGAAATATCCCAAACAGACCTTTACCGCTGATCCACAAAAAGCGATCACAAACCTTCCGCTGGTCGTGCTGGTGAATCGCGGCACGGCCGGACCAGGCGAAATCGTAGCCGGCGCCATTCTCGACAACAATCGCGGCGACGTGGTCGGCGACAAGACCTTTGGCAGCGGCTCGGTGCAGAAGGTAATCGATATTCCAGATGGATCTGCGCTGATCCTGTCCGTGGCAAAGTACTACACGCCGGGAGGCAAGGCGATTGAAGATAGCGCGATCACTCCGAATATCGTCGTTGCCAGCAACATCGATGAAGCTCCGCTGGACGATGAGGATGCCGGTACTCCAGCCCCGCAGGAAAAGCCCAAGCAGCCCAAAGATGACGAGCAGCTTCGCCGGGCAGTGGAAGTTCTAAAGGCTCACAGCTAGTCTCAGATCAAGAAAACACAAGCGCCAGAAGTTCTTCTGGCGCTTTGCTTGGTGTGCCGAGCAGGGTCGACAGCTCGAAGGTGAAAGTCCTTTTCACAACCTGATAGAGGTGAAGTGATAGCGAAGCGCAAAGGCGTCGTCGTGAGACGGGGTCTGAAGGAAGCGTGGAGCAAATGCGTGAGCCAATGTACAAGAACCGGATCTGAGGCGTGAGCGCCGGGCGAGCGGGCAAAGGATCGCGAAGCCCACATCTATCAAGGACGCAAAGCGTAAATTCGGTGGTTGCGCGCAGAAGGCGGTCGAGCTTACCTCGGGAGGTCCGTTGCAGGTCGCGGAAACGCGACTGGGGATGGAGCGATCCATTCTGAACTCTGCAACGGAAGTCAGCAGCGGGCATATTAGGTCAGGCAGTCGGCAAGGCTAATGAGGCACTCCAAGGCCGAAAGGCGGAGCAACAGCTAGGCCGGGCCGGGAACGATGACCGAAGGCCCAAACGGTCCTCCGCAAGGAGGATAAAGAGAGCGACGAGTAAGCGGTGCAACTCAAGGACGACAAGCGGCAGTAGAACCAGCTACAGCGGTCGCTGGCCTTTCCCGAAACAGGACGGAGTGAAGCTCCTGAGAGTTCCGGGAGAGGGACCGAATCGTCTGTGGGGAAGCACATGTCTGAAAGTCCGGCTAGTTCTGGCCAGTTAATGGAAACTCAAGGTGAACCAGGCGAAGAGTGCGGTAGCTCAACCAAAGGACAGGAAGTTCTTAGGGTTCAGCTTCACGGGCGGCAAGGAAGGGCGAAGGCGCATTGCGCCGAAAGCGATCTTGCGGTTCAAAGAGCAGATTCGAGAACTGACGTGTCGGACACGAGGGATCAGCATGGAGCAGAGAGCGCAAGAGCTCTCTGCATACTTGCGTGGATGGCGAGGCTATTTCGGCTTCTGCCAGACACCCTCGGTGCGCACCGCTCTTGACCCGTGGCTGCGGCGCAGACTGCGATCCGCTATGTGGAAGCAGTGGAAGCGTGGGACCAGGCGGTTTGCGGAACTTCGCGCACGGGATATCGGACGTGACCTGGCCGCTCAGACGGCGGGTAGTCCCCATGGTCCCTGGCGACTTGCGAACAGCCCCGCCCTCAGTTACGCATTCCCCAATTCCTACTTCGACTCGCTTGGCATTCCTCGCTTGGCTGGGTTGCACTAGCTCCCCTCGCCGAATCGCCGTGTACGGACCCGTACGCACGGTGATGTCGCAGGGAAAGCGCGTGACCGCATACCTATGCAAATTGCGCGCCTTGAACTCCGATTTTTCTGCAAATTGCTCGCCAGCTCCAGCGATAATGTGCAGAACAGCTCCCGAGCGAGAGGTGTTTCAGAAAAAACGGTTTCGGACTACGGCGTGTCAATAAAGACGTGTCAGTAAAAGCGTTTCAAGATAAAGCGTCTAGACCAAGCGTGGTGTTGAAACGATTTTTTTGAATGGATTGCTCTGAAACGACTTTCTCTGAAACGATTTTCTTGAAACAAATTGCTCTGAAACAACCTTCTCCGAAACGAGTCATTCCCAAACCCGGCCATGGACTTGGAAACCAATTCGGCGCCCCCACAGGAACAACAAGCGATGCCTATGAAGCAGTCGCCTGTACTGTTGTCCTGGGGATTTGTTCTGATGATCGCGGTCGCTGCTGTGATCGGAGCGTTTGCCGGTTTGTTTCTTGTCTACACGACGGACCTTCCACAAATCGATCAACTGGAACGCTATCATCCGAGTGCCACAACAGAACTTTATGATGATCAGGGCCGCGAAATCGGATCGTTTGCGCTTCAGCGTCGCGTAATTGTCAGCTACGACGATATTCCGAAACTCCTGCGCGACGCCGTGATCTCAATTGAGGACAAGGACTTCGAGCGTCACTGGGGCGTAGACGTATGGCGCGTGCTCGGCGCTGCGTATCGTGACTTCCGTACCGGCGGACGCGCTCAAGGCGCCTCGACGCTGACCATGCAGCTCTCGCGCAATCTTTTCCTCTCCGCCGACAAAAACTTTGGCCGCAAGATTCAGGAAATAATTCTCGCGATGCAGATCGAGCGGCGCTTCACCAAACAGCAGATATTCACCATGTACTCCAATCAGATTTTTCTTGGACATGGAGTGTATGGGTTCGAAGCAGGCTCGCAATTCTATTTCAGCAAGCGCGCCCGGGATTTAAGGCTGGAAGAAGCCGCTTTGCTTGCCGGACTGCCCAAGGGCCCCTCGATATATTCACCGCTCAAGAATCCGGAACGGGCAATGCATCGGCGGAACATGGTCATCAATGCTCTGCTCGAGGATGGAAAGATTACTGCCGCGGAGGCTGCGCGCGCGAAGTCCACTCCCATTCGTCTTCACATCCAAAACACGCCGAGTTCGATTGCTCCTTACTTTGTTGAAGAAGTGCGGCGGTATTTGGAGTCCAAGTATGGAACCGAGGAGGTGCACGAAGGCGGCCTGCGCGTGTACACGTCACTTGATCTGGATTATCAGAAGGCCGCAAATCAAGCGGTGCTCGATGGACTTGCCGACTACGAACGTCGGCATGGGTGGAAAGGCGCTCACGGAAGCGTTCTCAACCTGGGACAGTCGGTCTCGACGTACACAAACCCAAATTGGGACGAGCGAATTGAACTCGGCAGCTACATGCATGGCATGGTCTTTGCCGGTGGTCCCGGGTTTGTGCTCGTGAAGCTGGGCCGCTACACAGGCAAGCTTACCTCCGCGGACATCGCGTGGACGAAGGCGAAAGATCCCTCAAAGCTGCTCAAGCCCGGAGATATCGTTTATGTGAGACTGCTGGAGACGCCGCCATTGAAGCCCGACATAAACGCGCCTCCCCTTCACATTACATTGGAAGGTGAGTCTGGGATTCAAGGGGCGCTGATGGCTATCGAGAACTCAACCGGCGATGTGAAAGCGCTGGTGGGAGGCCACGATTTCGATGAGTCCAAGTTCGATCGCGCTACGCAGGCTTTGCGTCAGGTCGGATCTTCCTTCAAGCCGTATGACTACACTGCCGCCATCGATCAGGGGGCCAAGCCTGAAGACACGATTCTTGATGCTCCGACCAGCTTTCCGGGTCCGTCCGGCATGTGGTCTCCGCGCAATTACGACAACAGATACGAGGGCGAGATCACTCTGCGCCATGCTCTCGCCGAGTCGCGCAATATTCCAGCGGTGAAGCTGGCCGCGAGAGTCGGTATGCCCTCGGTGATTTCCTACGTACGGAAGTTCGGGATTACATCCAGAATGGAATCATTTCTTCCTGTGGCACTCGGAGCTGCCGAGATTTCGCTCCAGGAGCAGGTCTCTGCATACACCACTTTTCCCAACGACGGCGTTCGCGTAGTCCCGCGATTCGTGCGCAAAGTAGTGGACTACGAGGGCCACGTGCTCGAAGACAATTATCCGGAAGTAAAAGACGTAATCAGCGTTGATACCGCGCGCACTATGACCAACCTGCTTCAGGGAGTGATGCTGCACGGCACGGCGGCTTCGACGGGAGCAAGGTTGCAGCATGCGTTGGGGGGGAAGACCGGAACCACCAACGACTTCACCGACGCCTGGTTCATCGGGTTCTCTCCCTCGGTGACCTGCGGAGTGTGGATCGGCTACGACGAGAAAAGAGCGTTAGGGAATGGCGAGTCGGGAGCGCGGGCTGCTCTTCCAATCTGGGAATCGTT
>DATLKS010000997.1:0-2070 GCA_035538255.1 Terriglobales bacterium | reverse complement strand
CAGTTCTCATCGGATTCCCCTCCCCCTTGGCCATGGAGGAGCATTTCTCCGGAAAGCAGAGCCTGCGCCCCCTGGGTCACGACTCGGTCCCCCTGTGAGAATCCCTCGGTGACAAAAAATCCCGTTTCGACTGGTGTATCTGTCGCCACCGCTCGGCGAGCGAAGTGGTCGGACGCAGTTTGCTGGTATACCCAAGCCTTGCCCTCCGACCAAACAACTGCAGATGCAGGCACGATCAAACCCTTCAACGGACTGCCAATCGATAGATGAGCGAGCAGATTGATGCGGGGAGCGAGGCCTGAGTGCGCGGGCACGACATAGAGGAAGCTCCTGCCCTGAATTCGAGGATCGATGCGGGGAAATGCGGAAATAAGATTCGCTTCGGTTCGCGCCGCGCCGCGGATTTCAAGGGAAATGGTCTTGGGCGGCCCAAACGTCGCATCCGATGCCATGGTCATGTCCACCAGCAGTTTGCGTTGATCGAGAATGTCTCGAAGCTCAGGTGCGTCCTCCACCGCCCATTTCGCGACGACGTTACCCCACTCTTGCCGAACGACAGATTCTTGCAGACTTAACTGTTGTTCCCCCGTGCGAACATCGGCCTCATTCGCTTGAACAGTACCCTGGGCAGATTGGAGGGACTTTTCGGAGACGTTTTGATTTTGGTCGAATAAGGTCTTCAGACGTGCATATTCCTTGCGAGCGACGTCCGCTTCGACCTTTGATTTTTGAAGTTGTGCCTGCGCCACGAAATAACCATTGCGAAACGTTGCGAGGTCTTGAACGGGAAGAACCACCGCAGGGAGCGTCACCTGGGCCCGAGTGACTGTTGCGGTGAGAGTGGCAGCTTCAAGCCCAAGTCGGCCCTGCGTCGGAGAATCGAGGGTAAGTACTGCTTGTCCGTTCTCAACCGAGGCCTCGGCCGGCCCTCTCTTCGCTTGAGCCCGCTGGTCCGCATCGTGTCCATCGAAGTGACCTTGGCAGGCTGGCAGGCATGTCAGCGTCAGAAGAGTGACGATGAAAATGCTAGGCGATCCGATGCTCGCGGGTCTGGAGTTTGGGTTCATCGTTTTAAATCCTTGGGTGCTTTGTTCGGAACCAGAGATTCGGGATTGGTAGGAAATATGCCGCCGGGATCAAGCGAGCGTTGGACGGCATCTTCCAGTTCGCCGAGAGCCCTCTGCGCTCGCGCAAGGGCATCGAGCCGCGTACGGGTCACCACGGAACTCTCGATTCGCACGCCGTTGAGGGCGAGCCGGTCCTCCTCCCCGACCTGGACTGCCTGCCGCATCATCTGCAATTGAGCGTCTTGCAGCTTGTGAAGAGATTTGTCTGCTTCGGCCAGTTCTCTTTGTGCTGCGTCATAGAGGGCGAGCGCCCGCTCGCCCTCTGCGATGACTTGCGCCTGCTTCTCCAAGAAAGCGGCTCCGGCTTCCCTACGTCGAGCCTCGGCCTCAGCGATCGGACCCTGGTTTCGGTTAAAGAGAGGCAAAGTGGTCGAAAATCCGAGCGTGAAAAAGTGATTCTTCTCCTCGTAGGTGTAACCCGGTCCGATTTGGACGTCCGGGTATTGCTTGGAAATCTCCAGTTGCAAATCGGCTTCGGCCGCGGCGTATTGTGCAAGAGAACGGCGGACATCCAATCGATTTAGAACGGCTTCTCGTTGAATCTGTCCCGGCGAGAAGGATTCTGTGCTTGGCGGCGAATCCAGGTCAGACCATGAGAAAGTGAGTTCCTGAAGTCCCGCCACTGGAATCCCAATAGAAGCTGCCAGTGCTGCCTTGGCCTCGGCGAGCTCACCTTCGGCGGTGCTAATCGCCAAATGGGTTCTTGAAAGCTCAATCCGCGCGAGGTCTACGTCCGGCCTTGGTATCTCGCCAACAGAGAACCGTTCGTCCAAAATATCCGCTTGCTCCTGGCGAACCTGCTCTTCAGAGTGCAGCACATCAAAGCTTCGAGAAGCGAGTAGGTAGTTGAGTAGCGCGATACGGACGCCGCTGCGCACCTTCCACGCGGAATCCGCAAGGTCGAATCGAGCAGCGTTTTCCAGATTTCGTGCGAATTCGATGC
>DATLKS010000996.1:0-1695 GCA_035538255.1 Terriglobales bacterium | reverse complement strand
GGCTGATGCTGCTGTCAAAGCGCAGCTTTGGGAGGAAGAATCCTCCGACACTGCTGCCGGCGTGGATATCGCCGAACCAGCTATCGGAAAGGTCTCGAGTAATTCCAGCGCCGTAGTACCAGCCAACATCGCCATAACGGTTTTGTCGCGAGCCTTCTCCGCTAAAGGTGTTTCTTCCTCCAGAAGCGAGGATGCGAACGTAGGCGTCCTTCCAGGGCACGAAGGGACGCGGATACATGTCGCTGTATCCGCCGCCAACCTCAATATATCCAGGGCCATTCAGGCCGAAGGGAATAGCTCCCAATCCGGGAATACTGGCTGCTTGCGGCGGTGCCGTGCCCGTATCTTGCGCAAAGCCTGCGGCAGCCAAAATACAACCGACGAAAATCGTAAGAAGTGCGGTCTTTCTGATCTTCATTGCGAATCCTCGAGGATCAATTTGGCGCCTGAGGGTTCGTATCGCTCGCATGCCGCTCCGTCAATCTGAGCCTGAGGTGTTTGCAGTTGTTCGCAGCCACGATCCAATAGTCGTCCTGATCGCGAATGTCTGCTGAACCTTCGAGAATGCGCGGTCTGTCATAGCGCCGGTCTGGGAGCATCCACGCCTGGTGCTGCAAACTCTCCGGGTGGGTGGCCTTCAGGATGGAATGTGTCCCGTGATCCTCAAGGGTCCAGGAAGCCTCTTGGCGCGCATTCAGGAACTTTGCAACTTGTGACATCGTGTACCAGCGAAAGCGCTGAGCGGTTGCCAATTGCTGCGTGTGGTCGAACCAGCTCTTCAGTGCATCGATATACCGAGTTGCGCCAATTGGATGTGAATACACCAGCCTCACCAAATGGGCCGATGAGGTAAAATTGGCGACGTTCAGAAGCCAGCTCTTGACTACTGATTCGGGAACCGAGTCCATGTGCATCTCCTCCAGGCTCGCCTCCTGCCCGAAGTGCAGAATCGGGAAGGCCCAGATCTTGTCGCCGTCCCGACCTTGATCCCGATACACGCGAGTTGGCCCCATGCCCGAGTCGCCAGTGAAATAGTAAGCAACTACGCCATTGTCCTCGAGCCAGCGGGTGACCCACTGCGGGTGATTTCCGAGAGGGGCCGAATACTCCGTTACCTTGCGCTCAGCGGCCGCTTCCACGGCGTGCTTATTCAGTGAGAGGTACTGCTGGAACGAGTCTTCATTCGAGTCGGATAGGTGTTTACCAAAGTAGTTGTGAATCCATCCGCCGTGGCTGCCCACTTCATCGCCATGGTCGAGCAGGAAGCGAATCCATGACTGAGCTACTGCGCTGTTTTGTACGTTCAAGCCGTGTCCGTCTTGGAACGTATCAACGTCTGGACCGGCAGTAAAGTCCATCGAAAATGGGCCGTGATCGAATATCCCCGCGGATCGCAGGACCGCCATTGGCTTCAACGCTGACGCTGCGTCGATGTGCCAATTCATTACAACTCCGCCAATCCCATCTGGGACAGAAGCGAGATACGGCATACGCAACATATCAAGGGCAAAGTAGCGGATGAAGGAATGCAGGAGCATACCGTCGGTTCGGGTTTCAAGATAGCCGAGCGGCAGATTCACAAAAAGCACATCGCCGGAACCGTATTTGCTCTCTCCAGCAACCAGACCGGTTGCGGATTGCAACAGCGTCTTTCCACTGAACTCATCAACAGTTTGAAAGCTGGGGTACTCAAGT
>DATLKS010000995.1:0-2363 GCA_035538255.1 Terriglobales bacterium | reverse complement strand
ATGCGTAATGCTCGCTGATGTGATGCTCCATGACTATTCATATCGTAGCGACTCCACGGGCGTCATATCCGCGGCGCGCTGGGCTGGATACATGCCTGCGGTCACGGTGATCAAAGAAAGCGTGAGAACCGAAGCAACAATTGAGATGGGAGAAACAATCGGGTGTGGCACGAAATCGGGGAGCGGCACTGCGCTCATCGCCGCACAGACTCCCACTCCAAAGCTGAGTCCGAGAACTCCGCTCACAATCGTCAGCATGGCGGATTCGGCAAAAAACTGCCGTAGGATATCCCGCTTGGTCGCGCCTATGGCCTTGCGCGTCCCAATTTCGCGGGTTCGTTCTGTCACCGAAACCAGCATGATGTTCATCACTCCGATCCCGCCCAAACATAACGTCACAAGGGCAACGCAGCCAAAGAAAATAGTGACGACGCCGAAAATTTCCTCGAGCATTTTGGCTCCGTCCATCGTGTCCCAAATGAAAATGGCATCTTTGTCGACGGGATCAAAATGGTGCACACGCGCCAACGCCCGCCGCACCTGTGTCACCGCGGCCTCATGTTCTTCCGGATTGGCTACTTCGAAAACAATATCGTCGAGCCAGCCCCGCGTGATGCCCATTCCCGGCTTCTCGGGCGGGGGGAAGTCCCGGGCGACGGCGGAGTACGGAGCGAACAGGTAATCGTTGTCGGGCCCGCTGTAATTCGAATTCTGTTTCTTTTCCTGCAGAACGCCAACCACGATGTAAGGCAGGCTCTTGATAATCAGTGTCGCTCCCAAGGCGGGCTGCCCAGGGAACAACTGCCGGTAGGCCTTCGATCCCAGCACGACTACCCGGTGGCCTTCGCGCTCGTCATCGTCACTAATCAACCGCCCTTCGCCTAGCAGCAACGATCGGAAATCCTGATACGACGGCCACATCCCGACGACCCCGCGATTGGCTGAGTTGTACTGGCTGACTTCGGGAATGGAGCGCCGCAACTCCGGGCTGACATTGTTGACCAGGTAGCATTCTCTTTGGATCAAATGCGCGTCGTCGACGTTAAGCTGGATCTCGCGCCCGGCGGCGCGGCCGCCAACTTGCGAGCTCGTGCGCCCTCCCCACATAATCACCAGGTCTTTGCCCAGCGTCTGCAGGCGCTTTTTCTGATCGACGCTGAATCCCCGTCCCAAGCCCACCAGCAAGATCACGGACGCAATCCCCCACACAATTCCGAACATGGTGAGGAAGGTGCGCATCTTGTGGGCGCGGAATGTAGAGAATGCCTGGCGCAGGATTTCGGAGAGAGTCATAACAGTCCCAAACGACGTCCGGCTTCCGGCTCTCGGCTTCCGATGTTCTGAAAAGCATTTTTGAACCGGAAGCCGGAGGCCAAACGCCGTAAGCCGCTTCTTACTGCAGCACCACCTGATCGCCCTCCTTCAACCCGCTCAGCACCTCGGTTTTAGCGCCATTGGAGATGCCGATATTGACCGCGACCTTGGTCTTGCCTTCCTTGCCTTTGGGGTCGGGAATCTCGACGGAGGCTTTCTTGTCCTTGTCGTACAGGATTGCGCCCTCGGGGATCTGCAGCACGTTCTTGTGTTCTTCGAGAATGATTTCTGCGTTTGCGGTCATCTCAGCCTTGAGTTCGCCGCCCGGATTCTGGATCGAGACGCGCACTTCAAAGGTTGTGACGTTATCCTTCTCCACGCCCATGGGAGAAATCTTTGTCACCTTGCCGTCGAACGTCTTGTCCTTGAATGATTCCACCTTGATTCGGGCCGGCTGGCCCAGATAGACCTTGCCGATATCGCTCTCATCCACTTTGCCTTTCACGTAGACCTCGCTGGTATCGCCCAGGTTCATGACCAAAGTTGCCGACGAACCCAGCACAAGGATGGAACTGACGGCATCACCCATCTGCACATCGCGCGAGAGCACGATGCCATCAATTGGGGAGACAATATCTGTGTAGCTGAGCTGCTCCTCAAGCTGCTTGAGATTCGCCTGGTCCTGCGCCACCTGGGCCTGGGCCTGGGCGATCTTCGCTTTCAGAACCGTAACCTGCGCCTTTGCTACATTCTGTTTGTTCAATGCCAGCTCATAGTTTTTCTGCGCGTCATCCAGCGCCGAGGCGGAAACAACCCCGTCCTTGGCCATCCCGATGGCGCGGTCATATGCCCGCTTCAACAGCGGCACATCCGGACCTTCCGCATCAACCTTGGCTCGTTCGAAGTCCGCTTGCGTGCTCTGCAGGTTGGCTTGCGCTGCTTCCAGAGCCGCCTTCGACTGCTCGACCTGCGCCTCGATTTCGACCTTGTCGAGTTGCGCCAGCAACTGGCCCTTCTTAACCCGGTCGCCGTAGTCCACAAGCAGTTTT
>DATLKS010000994.1:0-2690 GCA_035538255.1 Terriglobales bacterium | reverse complement strand
ACCTCGACGCGTGATACTTCTTCGCCCAGCGAAGCGATCCATTGCCGGGCGGTAGAGACGCCGGCACCAGTCCACCAGCGGCCGAGATCATGATAGGTCGCGGGACCGTAAGCTGCGAGAAAGCGGCGTGTCACCGTGGCTGTCGCAGCTTGCGGATCCACCGCAGCCCGCCTCAGAGCCGCCCACGTATCCGGCCGCGTAAATCGTACGCGCTGTCCCAAACTGGGCGCGAAACACAAGCGTCCGGCAAATGCTGCGGGCTTCAAGATGGTGCCCCAGCTGCCCTCAGCAAGCTTGAGGCCCAGTTTGCGCGATCCGGTGATTCGCACAACTTCTTGCGCCAGCTCATCGCGCGTCATCACACGGTCGCTGAGGGCCTCGCCGATGGCTTCGGTCAAGCGATCGAGGTCCTTCATCGTGACGCCAAAATACTTCTCCCACAACTTGGGTTTCAGATATCGGCGACTCGTGCTCAGAGCGGCATGCCACAGGCGCAGTTCGTCGGCGGGGAGCAGATGCAGCGTACCCCGCATCGCCCAGGTCTTTACCAGCGTGCGGTCCTGCCACAGCGCGCGTTGGACCGCGCCTCGCTCCAGATTTTCAACTCTCGCCCATAGCGTCAGCTCGGCCGAGGAGATTAACTGGGCGTGCAGACCACACAGCCGACTCGCAACCGCGAGCATGCTGGCAGCCGGTGCAGGGTGATCCAAATGCTGGCGGCTAACCCGCCAGGCTGCTGCACGCGACCATGTAAGGTTCAGCATTTGTTTAACAATAAATTGTTGCTACTTTTTTGTTGCAGTTGGCGTACTTTGGCGTATGCTGCGATACCGCCACAAGTGATGACGGACGGGACGCAGTATGCAAATACCTCACGCGAGCGATGGTGGCGATCACCAACCGACCTCAGCGAGTGAGCCGGATGAGACACGCTCCACGCCCGACAGACTGATCTCAATTAGCTACGTCGATGCCGAAGGACAGAAGCGGACTGCGCAGGTCAGGGAGTCACGACTATCAGATTTCTTCGGCAGCAACGTGTATCGGTGTAGTTGACGCATCGTGCGCCTGGAAGCTCTTAATCCGGAAAGCTCATGCGATGGAGCAGATACTGAAACCGAGCGTCCGAGCGTATTGATCCATGTTGTAAATGCAGCATTCGCTGGGTGAGGGAATGACTTCGAAATATCCGACTTCGAAATATCCGTTGACAATCCTGCTGTTCGGGATTAATGTGCATTTCGTTTTTCCCCCCATCCACAGCTAGCGAAAGTTCAATCGGGATTCTCTTACGCTCTCCTACCAGCGTAAAGAGATGCGCTCCTATTACCTGAAAGGAGGGCCCATGAACGTAGTTCGAACTCCAGCAAAGAAGACATTCGACATTTCTCGACGCCAATTGATTACGGGAGCCGCAAGCGGTCTCTTACTGGGATCGGCGTTTCCCAAAACAGCGTTCGCCCGCGACGATGATGACGATCAAGGTCGTTGCGCCGACGGACTCTGCGATTTTCCAGTGCCGATTCCACACATCAATACGCCACCGGGCGCACACTTTTACTTCCCTGGACCAGTAAGCGGCGCAGCGTGGCCCACAGATCCAAGTGGCGCGCATCCGGAAGGACGCGATCCATCAGTGATTTTCAACTTCAAAGGGTTCATTGGCCTGGCAGATTTGATGCTGACGGGAACCGGGACTGATCTGCACACGGGTGCTTCGGTTCCATACCAATTCCACACCGACATGCGCTTCATGCACGGAGTCTTTGTCGGTACTGATCTGTTTGAGCGAAAAGCGTCGTTTGCATTTGTTTGACTTGACAGCACAGCGGGCTCGTTGGGCCCGCATTCATGGGACGCTGGTTTATCGCCCACGGACGTCTTCTGGGCCGCACGCCTTCCCGAAGGCAGCGTCCACGTCGATCTGGACGATGGCAGTGCCAGGCTGCACGTACAGAACCTCTGCGTCTATGACGCGTTCACGGTTGCCAACAGCATCATGGGAGTTGCTCGGACAGTGAATCAGGTAAAAGGGATCATCAACTCGCTGGAAATCGAATGGAGTGGAGTGATCTCAAGGGATGCTGCTAACGAACCAGTAAACAAGATGCGTGGGAATTTCGTGGAGAACAAGGCTCGAATCGCAGTAACTGCTACTACACCGAGGACGATGGTGACAACGATGTCGAACGGACACGGTTTCCGATTTGTTTCCGATCCGGCCTCGACCAGCACAAGTAATTTCGCCGAAATCGGCGAAGAACAAAACGGGATCTTTTACTAAATCTCACGACAGAGCGGGGTTCTACGCATCGTGTAGAACCTCTCTCATTCATTGACATCGATTTGCGCCATTCCCCCATGCCACATTCAAATTGGGAGGAGAAAATCATGCAAAGACTAAAGTGTTTGTTCGTAACTGCATTTGTCGCAGTGTGCATGCTTGCACTGCCAACGCGTCTGCTCGCCGAAGATAACGACTGCGACGACAACGCGATGAAGGCCAACATCACTGCCTTAAACAACTCCGGACTTTCAGGCACTGCCAGGCTTTGTCTGAGCGAGGATGGCGCTGCCGCGCGATTGCGAGTTGATGGCACTAAGGCGGGACATGCGTACACGGCATGGTTCTTCTACTGCCCAACGGGCTCATCGCCGTGCTACAGCGGGAGCATTTTCACCGTCGGCCG
>DATLKS010000993.1:0-3923 GCA_035538255.1 Terriglobales bacterium | reverse complement strand
GAAGGCTTTTCAAAACGCAGCGGCATTGAAGCCAAGCTGAATCTGCCTAATCGGATACCGGAAATCTCCAAGAGTTTCGAGCTGGTTCTGTTTCGCGTCTTGCAAGAAAGCCTGACCAATGTCGTCCGCCATTCCGGCTCGAAAACCGTCGAGATCACGCTTCAGGCAAAGCCGGTCGCGCTCTCACTGGAAGTCGTCGACTTTGGACACGGTATGGCGGCCACGATCTTGCATCGCTTCGCCCGGAACCTCCCGGGCAGCGGAGTCGGCTTGCCAGGAATGCGCGAGCGGGTCGCGGAACTGGGAGGCAGATTTGAGTGCTTAACCGGCCAATAGTCGGAGAGAACATCTTCTTCGATATTCTTCAGGGTGTTGATTTTCTTCTTACCTTTTCGCTCAGTTTAGCGAAGCCTTTCCCTTTTACTTGTTTGGTTCTCCTCCCCGCGTCTTCTGGACTGTTTCTCCGCAAGCTTGTCGTTGGAGGAGAAACGTATGCTCCTGAGGCGGAGGTGTCCTTTCTGTCGTCGCTGGTTTCATCCCCATCCGCGGCTCAAGGAGCGGCAAAAGACCTGTGGTCGAGCTGAATGCCGCCGGGAGCAGAAGCGCAGGTTCAATCAGAAATGGCGGAACGAGCACCCCGATTACTTTCGCGGCACATATGCACTTCAAAAAGAAAAGTACGGAACGCGTGCCGAGGAAAAGCGCCGCTACCGCGAGCAGCATCCCGACTACTTACGGCGCAACGCAGTTTTCGTTCAAAATTGGCGCCAAAAACAGAGACAAGCGCCGGTAAGTCCCACAAGTTCTGATCCGCGCTTAAACTTCGGGTGCGAAAAGACTTCCAAGCCCGTATCGATGTAAGTCCCACAAGCCCCGATATCGTTGTAAGCCTTTGTTCTCCGCAGGCTTAGCGGAAAGTACGGGTGTAAGTCCCACAAGATCCGATGGCTTTACCCACCCCTCTGCCCCTACTTTGAGCCTGCCGAAGGATGAAAATGCTGAGATCTCGTCCCCAACCACCACGACCTGATCGCCGACGTTCCATTCGCGGTTCCTTCAGCTGGATCGATCATCGCTTCCTGCGTGAGGGATTCGATCAAGGACTCACTCGCCTGGAAAAGTTGTTTTACTTCGTGCTGGTGGCCGTCTCGAATCAAGATGGCGTCAGCTTTTACTCCGACGCACGTTTGGCGGAACTGCTGGACATTCGCTTTCCTCATGAACTGGACGGAGCCCGCAGGGAACTCGTGACGCGAGACCTGATCGCCTATGATGGCGGAATTTATCAGGTGTTAGACCTGCCGGTTGGCCCTCCGTGCATGGTGCGTGATTCCTCTCCACCTCCACGCCATCATGCGTTGCCTTCGCGTTCTTCTCTCCCGCCCGTGCGCCGAACCGTGTGGCCCCACGCAGCTTCGGATCTGGAGAGCGTCAAGCAGTTGCTGGAACGCCGGGGCCGGGGGCCACGATGAAATTCGGCGTGAGGCATCACCCTTCCGGGCCAGCCAGCGCTTCTCCCTACCGTGTGTGCGACCAAAAGGGAGGAGAAGTCGCGTGGGCCAATGCCTTCCTCGATGCCCAGAAACTCCGCCAACTCTCGCTGCGCTCCTTACGGGTCTATGCCTATGACTTGCTCCATCTGGCACGCTGGTTCAAACTTACGCGATATTCACTGGCTAGGCTCAACCAATCCCTTCTGCTCCACTATGTGCGTTACCAACTCGAGCAAAAGCCCTCACCCACGGCACAAACCATTAATCACCGCTTGTGCGTGGTACGCTGCCTCTATCGCTTCCATCACGGACAAGAGATTCCCGGCAGACCGCACTTTCAGCGCAGGTATACTACCCGCTCCCCGCTCGGCTATGGCCGTCGGCAACCGAAGATCACTACCCAGCTGCGAGTGCGGCAGCCGCGCCGTGTGATCGCGCCCCTGTCCGCCGACCAGGTGGCTGGTTTCTGGAAAAGCTTTCGCACCTTCCGCGACCTGGCCATCGTGGCTCTGATGTTGCTCGATGGCCTGCGCTCCTGCGAAGTCCTCCAACTCCAACTGCCGGATCTGTCCTTCTCCGAAGCGCGTCTCCACGTCGTCGGCAAAGCACGTAAGGAACGCTTCGTGCCCCTGCCCGCCGACACTCTCCAAGTTCTCGGAAACTACTTGCATCTAGAAAGACCTTTGACCAACTCGCCCGCTCTGTTTGTTTCTCTCAAAGGCCGCCATCGTGGACGCCCCATGACTGCCGCCGGACTGCGCTCCCTGTTTCGCCATCACCGCCTCCGCAGCCGGGTCCCGCAAGCCAACCCCCACAGGTTTCGTCATACCTTTGGAACCGATATGGTGCGCGCGGGCATGTCCTTGCCCGCTCTGATGCATTTAATGGGACACGCCGATATTCAGACCACCATGCTCTACGTGCAGATTGCCCCGGAAGACGTTTGGCGCGAGTATGCCCGCGCGGTCGCCCAGCGAGTCCGTTTGTCTACCCCGGACAAGATGTCATGACGCGGTCGCAGCGCAACCTCGACGAGCTCTTCGAAGCCGAGATCCAGATGCTGGCTACTACCCTCCAGCTGCAGACCGTCAAACAGTATCGCGCTTGCGCTCGCAATTTTCTTGGTTATCTCCACGCTCGATTTCCCCACCTGCGCAAACTTTCCCAACTGCGCCGGAATCCTCATCTCCTGGGCTGGTTCTGCTTCCTTTGCCAGCGGCACCCTCCGCTGTGCAATCTCGTTCGCGAGGAACGTCTCGTTCAACTCCGTCGCATGTTGCGCGACTTAGCCGACCAGGGCCATCGCCTGCAACCCGACCTCATTCGTCGCCAGGATTTTCCCCCACGCGACCACTATCTGCCACGACCACTTCCTTTGGAGGAGGATCAACGCCTGCAGCAACAGCTCCGTCTCACCGATTCCCTAGAGACCAACGCTCTCCGCCTCATGCGGGCTACCGGAATCCGGATTGGCGAATGCATCGCTCTCCCTGTCGATTGCCTACAGTCGGTCAATGAAAAGCAAGTGGCCCTGCATGTGCCTCTGGGTAAGCTCCATTCCGAACGTTTGGTGCCGGTCGATGAAGAAACTATGCGTATCGTGGCGCGCATGGTGGAGTTGCACACCCAGACTCCGATGGCCCGTAGGCGACGGACAGCGCCCACTGGTGGCAACCAGTCCCAAGCTTTCTTACTACCTCGCTACCGCCAACCCCACTACTGGGAAGATATTCTTCGTGACAGCTTAGCCGAAGCCACCCGGGCTGCAGGGTGCAACGGCCGAGTAACTCCGCACCGACTTCGTCACTCATTCGCTACGGAGATGGTGCGTCTCGGGGTCAGCTTGCCGGCGCTCATGCAAATGCTGGGACACAAAGACGTCCGCATGACCTTGCGCTATGTAGAAGTGGTTCAACTCGACCTACAACGTGAATTTCACCGCGCCCGTCAAAGCCCTGTCGTACTCCATTCCATTCCCCAACTACCTCTTCCATCCCTCAACACTGCTCCTGAGCGGGTCGACCTTGTCACCATTCGCCAAGCGATTGCCGCCAGCCGTCATCTTCTCCAGATATTCCAGCCTCAACTGGAGGCGAAGGCCCAACGTAAACTTCGCCGACTCCTGCAGCGGCTCCTTAACATCGATCACGAACTCGAGCGCCTCCCCCAAAAATGAGTGCACATTGGCCGGTTAATGAGCACATTTCCGCAATTATCCCAGGCCTGGACTACCGTGTTGTAGTTGCCTGGTGCCAACTTGATATAGGTATTCAAGCTGGAAGCGTTCACCGTGTAGGCGGCTACCCCCGGAGCTGTGTAGATACGCATGGCGGCGATGCCTTTGGAGCAGGCAGGAGACTCAGCGTTGGCCGCGTAGTGAACCGGTGAGCTGACCACGGTGTAGTTAACCGGCGAGGCCACGCCGATGCT
>DATLKS010000992.1:0-5659 GCA_035538255.1 Terriglobales bacterium | reverse complement strand
ATCACTCCTACGAAAGACAAGCCACGGATCTCAGACGTTGGGGATTGTTCATCAAGCTCAATACTTTCGCCGCGCACATCTTCGATGTGAGGGCAGTCTAGGATTTGCTGCTTCGAACTAAGCAGCTTTCCGCTCGACTCGAATGTGCGCAGCGACTACGCGGAGGTCATCGATAAAATGCGCCATTTCGGCGTGGCGGCTTGCGTCATCGGGCGCGCGCAGAATCGACGAAGGATGAACTGTGGCAATGATGGGAATCTCTCCAGTTGAGATCACCTTTCCGCGAGTCTGAGTTACTCTGAAGTCGCGTCCGAGTAGTGCCTGCGCGGCTGTCGCTCCAAGACAGACGATTACCTTCGGCTTCACGACTTCTACTTCTTCATCGAACCAAGGCCGGCAGGCCGCGATCTGCATGCCACTCGGCTTTTTGTGAATGCGACGTTTCCCGCGCGGCTCCCACTTGAAATGCTTTACGGCGTTGGTGACGTACACATCGTCGCGCTCGATGCCTGCCGCCTGTAGTGCTTTGTCCAAGATCTTGCCTGCGGGTCCGACAAATGGCCGTCCCTGCAAGTCCTCGTCGTTTCCGGGCTGCTCGCCGACCATCATGACCTCAGCTCCGACCCGGCCTTCTCCGAAGACGGTTTGCGTGCCTCGCATCCACAGGTCGCATCCCCGGCATCCGCGCGCGGCTTCGCGCAGACTTGGAAGAGCCTTTCGCTCCGGCAAGAAGTCGGCAGCGGACTTCGCGAGCTTCTTGGGCATGAATGATTTTGATGCGTTCTCAGGAGCACACGAGAAGGCACTCGCAATCCGAGCATTTATAATCCTGAGTTCAGCACCTACAACAGCTTCTCTGAGGAGAGCACTTGAGACGTGGTATCGGCCTGGCTGCCGGCGCAGCAGGCATTCTTCTCCTGATCGCCAGCCAATCCGGATGTGGCGGAGGCAATAACAGCAATACTCCTACCAGTGGTTTAACCGAGCGCGTATTTGTAGCCTTTGAGAATACGAGCTCCGGGATCCTTCAGATCATCAATGCGGAGAAGGACCAGCTCACCTCTTCGACGATCAGCCTTGGCGGCTCCGGCCCACTACCCCAAATTATGGTGCCCGGTCCTAACAACACGGCCCTGGTGTTCAGTTCGGTGGCGAACAACATCAATATCATTGACACGATCAAGGAAGCTCAGATCGCTAAAGTCGGAAGCATCGACTGCACAGCCTCGAGCACAACATGTGTAGTCGCATTGCCCGGTCCGACAGAGAGTTTCATAGAGACCTCCGATGGCAAGTTCATCTACGCTGCGATTCGAAGCAGCAGTGAAGTAACGGTTGCAGATCTCACCGGCAGCTCGATCACAACAAAGAATATTCCCGCAGTGCCCGGCAACTGCCAGACTACGAATACCTGTCTACCCGGAGCGCATCGCCTTGTCCTCTCTCACAACAATGCCAAGCTGCTGGTCTTTAACGAAGACCTCAATCAACTGGAGGTCATCAATACATCCGACAATTCGGTAAAGACAGTCTCTGGAACAGGTCTCGATCATCCTGCTTTTGGCGTCTTCTCCAGTGACGACAGCAAGGCTTACATCTTCAATTGCGGCACCGAATGCGGTGGAACTCAGGCCAGCGTAGTTGTTCTCGACATGAGCGCCCTGACGCTCGGAACTCCGGTTAACGTGGATGGGGCCACGACAGGGATCAGCGATGCGAGCAATCTTTACGTCGCCGGCAGCAATCCGACCACTCCGGGAGCTGGAAGCCTTACAGTATTGCCGCTGTCATCTCTGAGCGGCGGCAAACAGATCAAGATCGGCGATGGCTTCCACCAAGTGATTTCCCTCTTTCAAAACAAGGTGATAGTGGGCGCGCGGACCTGCACCACCGGCTGTCTCTCGATCGTCGATCCCAGCAGCGGCACGGCCATTATCGACACACCCGCCTCTGGTCAGCCGCAAAAAGGCGACGTAACCGCGATCACTGCGGTGACCCCTCGCAAGGTCTTCTACGCGGCTGAGGGCGGAGAGGTCCGAATCTACGACGCAACCACCGGCCAGGAAGAGCTAACCAATAACACCCCGATCATCGATATCTCCGGCAAGGTCAACAGTGTCTTATATGTGGGGCCGAAGACGTAAGGTGAATCTTTAAATAGCTCCCTTTCGAGGAGATGGGTCATCGGTCGAAGCAAAGATAGTGCTGTCGGCATCGACTCTCCACATTCGGAGATGAGACTTTCTTCTGCAGCCTGCGGGGAACCGCTCCTGGCCGAACGCTGACAGCTGATAATCGAGAGCTTCTTCCCAGAAATTCACAATTTATTCATTGCTCGACTTCTGCCATAATTGGTCGTGCACCCCTATGCGGTTCAACCCGGCCCTGCCTGGAAAGGCATGGGACGGAGTCTCCGAGCCGCAAACAGCCGGCAACCCCTGGCGGAAGCAATTCCCAACTACATCGAGGCGAGGAGCGAATGTCAGCAAAGTACATCTTTGTGACTGGTGGTGTTGTGTCCTCTTTAGGCAAAGGACTGGCCGCGGCATCGATTGGCTGTCTGCTTGAGAGCCGCGGACTGAAGGTCAGTCTGCAGAAGTTTGACCCCTATCTAAACGTCGATCCCGGAACCATGTCGCCTTTCCAACACGGCGAGGTCTTCGTCACCGATGACGGAGCCGAAACCGACCTCGACCTCGGACACTACGAGCGCTTCACCCACGCCAAACTTAGCCGCGACAACAACCTGACTACCGGCCGGATTTACGAGCAGATCATCGCCAAGGAGCGCCGCGGCGACTATCTCGGCAAGACCGTGCAGGTTATCCCGCACGTGACTAACGAAATCAAAGCGGCGATGAAAAAGGTCTCACAAGAGGTGGACGTTTCGCTGGTCGAGATCGGCGGCACAGTCGGCGACATCGAGTCGCTTCCCTTCATTGAAGCCATCCGCCAGATGCGCCAGGAGCTTGGCCGCGAAAACACCATCTTCGTTCACGTGACGCTTGTCCCTTGGATCGCGGCCGCCGGAGAGCTGAAGACAAAGCCAACCCAACACTCGGTCAAGGAGCTGCTAAGCATTGGTATCCAGCCCGACATCCTGCTCTGCCGCACCGATCGGTTCCTGGCCAAAGAGCTGAAGAACAAGATTGCGCTATTCTGCAACGTCGAGGAAGAGGCAGTTATCACAGCCAAGGATGTTGCTTCCATCTACGAGGTTCCGTTGGTATTTGCGCACGAGAACGTCGACACATTGGCGCTCAAGTACCTGCACCTGCAAGCTCCAGAACGCGATCTAGCAGCGTGGGAGGACCTCGTCAATCGCGTTTATAACCCCAAAGACGAAGTCTCGATCGCCATCGTTGGAAAGTACGTGGAGTACGAGGACTCGTACAAATCGCTCAAGGAAGCGCTAATCCACGGGGCTGTCGGGCAGAGCCTGAAGCTGAATGTCACCTGGGTCGAAGCTGAGGGACTCGAAACGAAAGATCCGAACGATCATTCGTACGAAACTCAACTCGAAGGCTACGATGGAATCCTCGTTCCCGGAGGATTTGGCAAACGCGGGATCGCGGGCATGCTCAATGCAATCCGCTACGCGCGCGAGAAGCAGGTCCCGTATTTCGGAATTTGCCTGGGAATGCAGACTGCCTGCATTGAGTTCGCGCGCAACGTGTGCGGTTTGGAAGATGCTAACTCAAGCGAATTCGATCCCAGCACGCCGCATCGCATTATCTACAAGCTGCGTGAACTTAAAGGCATCGACGAACTCGGCGGCACGATGAGATTAGGCGCATGGGACTGTAGGCTCGAAGCCGATTCACTCGCCGCCCGAGCGTACGGACAGACTGAGATTAGCGAACGCCATCGCCACCGCTACGAATTCAACCGAGAGTACGAAGCTCTGCTAACAGGTGGAGGACTGCGCATCACGGGATCCACTCCCGACGGCACTTATGTCGAGATCGTCGAAATTCCCGAGCATCCATATTTCCTTGGCTGTCAGTTCCACCCAGAGTTCAAGTCCAAGCCACTCGAGCCGCACCCACTGTTCCGCGAGTTCATTACCGCTTCATACGAGAATCGCCGACGACGCCAAACTCAAGAACTTGAGGCGGAACAGGAGCTATTCCTGCGGCCAAAGCGTTAGCGGTTCGTGTTGCTTTTTGGGTTCGTATTGGGGCAACGGCTTGAGCGAAGCGGAGCCGTGCCGTTGACCATCAAGAGTCTTCGGCTTTAGCCACTGTGGACGGCGCTTGCTCAGTGATGCTCATTTCGAGCATTTCAAACTTGCCCTACACATCGGAATACTCAGTGCTAAAGCCTGCTCACGCAGCTGGATTTGGCACGGCTCCGCTTAGCTCAAGCCGTGCCCCTATATGAACAAATATCAGCTGAGCAAGAACTTGGCGCTCGAAGGTTACACTGGTGTTGAGCTTCTCGTCTGAATAGTGATTTTCCCGCTTCTTTGGAATGACACCGGCAAAAGCAGAATTTGAAATCGGCAACGTTCACGTCGGCTCGGGCGAGCTGTTTCTGATCGCGGGACCATGCGTCATCGAAAGCGAAGCACACGCGCTGAAAATGGCGGAGGCGATCAGCACGGTCACGCGTGAATTGCGCGTCCCATATATCTTCAAGGCGTCCTACGACAAGGCCAACCGCACGTCTCTGCGAAGCTTTCGCGGACCAGGCATGCAGGAAGGCGCGCGGATTCTCCGCAAAATCGGCGAGACTTATCGCATCCCGGTTCTTACCGACATTCACGAACCCGAGCACGCCGAGCCGGTCGCCGAGGCCGTAGATGTCCTTCAAATCCCGGCATTCCTGTGCCGCCAGACCGATCTGCTCGTTGCCGCGGCGAAAACTGGTCGCGCGATAAACGTAAAGAAAGGACAGTTCGTCGCACCTTGGGATATGCGCCATGCGGTCGAAAAAATTCGGGAAAGCGGAAATGATCGCGTCTTCCTCACAGAACGCGGCTCCAGCTTTGGCTACAACAATCTTGTAGTGGACATGCGTTCGCTGGCGATCATGCGCAAGCTGGCTCCGGTCGTCTTTGACGCGACTCACTCCGTCCAGTTGCCCAGCGTTGGAAGCACCGACGATGGCAAACCTCAGCAGAGCGGCGGCCAGCCAGAATTCATTCCGGTTCTGTCACGTGCTGCGGTCGCCGCCGGGGTGGACGGCGTCTTCATGGAAGTACACGACATTCCAGCACAGGCAAAGTCCGACGGAGCCAATGCGCTGCCCCTTTCAAAGCTCAAGGAAACCTTGCAGCAGCTGTTGGCAATACACCGCGCAACAAATTCTCTAACCCCACACTAGAGGACGGAGCGCTACTCAGGAACGCCACGTGGAGGGCGGCTGGATCCTCGTTGCCCGAGTATACCCATTCTGGAACGGCTCTTACTTCTTCGCCGATTGTGCCGCTTCAAAATCCACCATCTGTTTGAGCACCTCGATTGGCGTGTCGTTCACGTTCTCGATCTTGCGGCCATGGAGGAAGAGCGTGGGCGTAGCGGTTACACCGACTGCAACTCCTAACTCGTACTGCTGATTGACACGGACTTTTGTTTCTGGAGAATCGGCGCAAGCAGCGGTCGCGGAAGCATCAGCGCCGGCATCCTTTGCGATTGCGTTCAGCTTATCTGTGGCC
>DATLKS010000991.1:0-1888 GCA_035538255.1 Terriglobales bacterium | reverse complement strand
ACCGAAGCGGGCAGTCTGATTGAGAGGATCATATTCTGCGATGGCGTCCTCACCCGAGTGCAGAAGGAATGTATCTTCGTCGCGGTTTCGGCCGTGCAGCTTAACTCATATTGCGTGGCAGCGCATTGCAACCTGCTACGAGGCTTGGGGATGTCTCCCGAGGAGAGCGACCAGGTAGCCGTCGACTACCATCAGGCCAACCTGTCTGAACCCGATATGGCGATGCTGGATTTCGCTGTCAAGCTTGGCGAGGGCGCTTCCGAAGTTTGCCAGGAGGATATCGACCGACTGCGCGCGGTGAATTTTAGAGACGCGGAGATTCTGGAATGTGTCGCTCCGACGGCTGCTTGCGCATATATTGGCACGCTTCGAGCCGCGCTGGGCGTCGTGCCGGATTTCGAGCTACCTCCGGGCTATGAGCAGAAAGTGCATCTTTCCGGTGCCGCCCTCACTCCTATGCAGGGCGAGGGCGTTGTGCCTCTGACCCAAACCCTGCAGGATGCAGACGCTGGATTGGTCGCTCAGGCCCAGGGCGGGGGGCTGGAGGCTTTCGAGGAATTGGTTCGCCGCCATAGCCAGTTGATTTATCGCACTCTGACGGCAATCCTGGGCAACCCGGCCGATGCGCAGGACGCCATGCAGGATACTCTCTTGAATGCGTTCAAGCACCTCGCCGGATTCCAGGGCCGGTCGAAGTTTTCGACTTGGCTAGTGAGCATCGCCAAGAACGCGGCAATGCAACGGTTGCGGAATCGAAAAAGAGTGGTGAGTCTGGATGAAGACACCGCTGAGGCAGGCGAGGACTTTCGCCCGCGGCAAGTGCGTGCATGGCAGGACGACCCTGAACAGATGTATTGTAGCTCAGAGATGCGGCAACTCGTCGAACGGGGAATCCTGCAACTCCCTCCCAACTATCGCGTCGTGGTGATCCTGCGCGATATCGAACATCTTTCTACGGAGGAAGTAGCCCGGCAGTTAGGCCTCAGCGTCCCTGCGCTGAAGACGCGGCTGCTCCGGGGCCGGTTGATGCTACGGGAGTTCCTTTCCCCGCACTTCGCGGCGTGCGCCAAGAGGGGGGATGATGATCAGTTGCGACGAATTCTTCGATGAGTTCGGAGACTACCTCGAGAATCGAGTTTCGCCAGAAGTCCGAGAGGAGCTCGAGCTTCACCTCTCCCAGTGCCGCCCCTGCTATATCCTTTACGATTCCACTCGTAAGACTTTGAAGATCGTGATGGACAGTGGTTCGTTCGAGTTGTCGCCAAACGTGGCGGAGCCAATCATAGATCGTGTCATGGCATTGCTACACCGCGAGCGTGCCCGGAAATCTTGAATGGAGAGAAGGCGGCCCCGTAATTCAGTTCAATTCGAATCGCGGTGCGCCGGATGTGCTGGTCCGCGAGCTAGACGCTAAAACCTCATCGCCGCGTGCGCGTGAGAAGCTTTTTGTAAGGAGCCAAACCGGGTGAACGCGCAATAATAAGAAAGGGCGATCTTTGGGTTTTCATCCATCTGGACTTCGCGCAGGCAATTCAATTCGATACCTCCTGACTGTCGGGCGTGGCCCACGTAAATCCGTATCCTCGGAGGGCTTGGTGCAACATTCAGCGGCCCGCTCCTTGTCTACACATTTTCTGAATCTTCTCGCCTAATAGTCCGTCTTACGCAGAGCAGTGGCTCTCATTAATCGCGAAGCAATTCGCTTTCTTGCTCGCCGCGAAGCGAACGGCGTGGAACTTAGAAACTGTGCGGATTACATTCGTGAGTGGATCGACAGGGAAAGGCATCGTGAGTAACGTTCACAACCCGAAACAGACGGGAGGAGTATATGACATCCGAGATCTTCAATCCGAGCGCTGACAGGATTACCCAGGTCCGGAAATCTCGA
>DATLKS010000990.1:0-2335 GCA_035538255.1 Terriglobales bacterium | reverse complement strand
CAGCGCCACACAGAGCTTTTTGTGTTGCTAGCTGACTAATTGAACGGCTTGAGAGGTAAAGGAGACAGTATGGCTTCATCATCTGCCACACTTTCGGCACCATGCCGCCACCGTGGTGCGCGAGCACGAGCTGGCGCGGGTGCCGCTCCATGTGCCCGGAATAGACGAGGCGTGCCAGGGCGGCGGCGGTCTCGTAGGGCCAGCCCAGTGACCACCACAGGCCAAAGTCGGACCGGCTCTCGGCCGGATAGTCGGCCCACGCCGCGCTGCGCGTCGGGTGCAGCCACACGGCGCGGCCGGCCTCCTCGAGCCTGCCCAACAGCGGCTCGAAGCGCGGATCGTCGAGCGCCACGCCCAGGACGTTGGTGTAGAGCTGTGCGCCCAGCGCGCCGAGCTGAGCCAGGGCGCGCTCGAGCTCGCGCAAGGCAAGGTCGACGTCCGAGAGCGGCAGCGCGGCCGCGAATCCGGCGAAGCGGGCGGGAAAGCGCTGGACCAGTTCCGCCAGCTCGTCATTGGCGAGGCGGGCCAACTCCGCCGCGACTGGCGGCGGCCCGACCTCTTCGAGCGGCGGCACGGCCAGCACCAGCACCTGTGCGTAATCGCCGTACGGCTCGATCTTGCGCCACCTCGCGTCTAGGTCGGTCAGCACCGGATCGAAGGAGAAGACGCCCTGGCGGTAGTAGTCGAGCTGGCTCGGAGCCATGGTTTGCTCCAGCTGCCGCTCCAGCCGAGAGAGATACGAACGAGGCAGGATGTGTGCGAACGCATCGATCTTCCGCATGTGTGACTCCTTCGCTGAACAGGGATATGTCAGAACTGAGAACGCAAAGAGTTAAGAAAGCGCGCAAGCCCTGCTCTTTTCGCAAGCTTTCGCCGCTAACCTACAAGAGCCAACGTCTTCAACATGTCCAATCGCTGGCGGAACGCCTCGCGTTGTTGGGCCAAGGAAACCTTTTGCTTCACGGTGGTCCGAACCCGGAAGAATTGACGAACCTCATCAAATGCACGGCAAAAGCAAGCTGCTGCCACGAAACTTCCAAAGCCACACATGGGATAGTATCGCTGTTTGATGCCTCGGTGATCTTGTTCCAGGTGGTTGTTTAGATACACATTTGTCTGATGTACCACCTCATTTCCCATCGTCTCGCATATTGCGCGGGGATAAGAACGATGCCCGTCTGTCGTGACTTGCTCTGGAGCATGGCCGACGAGAGCAAGAGCTCGCTGAAAAAACTGTTTTGCCGCGTCCATATTCCGCTTCTCACTTAGCCGTGAATCAACCAGATTGCCGTCCCGATCAATGGCCCGATACAGATAGCACCACTTTCCCTGAACCTTGATGTAGGTCTCATCAACATGCCAGGATCTTCCTGCTTGGCCGCGCCGTTTTGTGCGTAATTGGTCGGCCATCAAGGGTGCAAACCGCGCTTCCCAGTCCCGGACCGTCTCATGTGTAAAAACGAAGCCACGTTCCAAAAACATCTCTGCTACATCCCGCAAGCTCAGTTTATAGCGTAGCCGCCACAGCCATTTGGTCTCCAACCAAAGCGAATATGGTATAATAGAGCTATCTGTTAACCAACCTCGTAGCGCAGCCCTCTAAGCTCGGGTGAGTGGCAAGGAGTGATGCCTATGGCTACTATCGAAGAACGAGTACAAGCTCTTGAGCAAGAAATTGCCGCCCGAAAACAAGCCGAAGAAATGCTTACAATTGCAGTACGTGCTCTTGTCTCAAAAGAGGCGTTTGAAAAACTACAGGAGACTATCGAAGAATCTCAGGAACAAAACGGCAAGCTATTCAACGTGCTCATTAACCAGGGTACTCTCCACAACGAGCGAATGACAAACCTCCAAGGCCAGATCATCGACCTAGATGGAAATGTTAAAAGACTCCAGACTGAGATGCGGGAAACACGGGGAGATATTACCGACTTGAAATCTATAGCTCAGCAAATTCTAGCTCGTTTACCCGAAGAACCATAGTCTAGTTAGCACCGCAGCGGGAACAAGCCCTTAACAAAAATCGCTGTACAGCAACGCCCACGATATACTACGGAAAAGATGATATAGAGCATCACATAAAACGGCCTGAGAATCACATTCTGAACGCCCACGGACAACCAGAGGAGCCTGTCCGGTAGAGCCACATTATCTGGTGGAGCATAAAACCCCCTTGCGCAGACGAAGACGAGGCCGGATGCTGCCGTCTGGCTCAATGGAGCGACGGGGTGGGCGTTTTGGCGCAACCCAAGGAAGGGGTGGGATGCGGTAGCTCAGGAGTTCGCAGATGCTCCAGACGTGATCGGTCAATCCAGCCGCCATGGCAGGCGTACAG
>DATLKS010000989.1:0-30734 GCA_035538255.1 Terriglobales bacterium | reverse complement strand
AGTCAGCAGCCAGTAGCTAGCGGCTGCAAAGCAAAGAGCCGGGCAGGTTCGCCCGGCTCGTATTGCATGTCCTGTCCGTCAGCCTCACCGCCGGCGGAACGGAACAATCTTTGCGGTCGGTTACATGACCATGGCCAAAGTCTCAAGCTCGCGCTGCAGGACGTCAATCGAGCACCCCGCTTCCTCGACGCGCGTGGCGGCATCGATAGCCGCATTCGAAGACACTCCGTAGCCGCGGCCCGAAAGGAACACATGGAACAGCTCTGCCGCCTGCCACGAATCCAGACCGTTCTGCATCAATTCGTTGCGCAGCGCGGACAATTCGGCGATTGAGAACTTTTCCACCATTTTCAGGTCACCTCCGACCCTACTTGCTTCCTGCAACATTAGACTCACTTGGCTGATCATTTGTTGCAGTTTCCTCTTTCTGGACACACGAAAGTAAGTATCTACAGTCCTATCACCAAGGTTGTCCCTGGTCGTTACCTTTGTGCCTCATCTCGTTAGACCCGCATATTTGCTATACGTAAGCAGCGGCTACTTGGTTTCGTAAAGTCGAGACTAAGCGAATGGTTACTGGGGACAGGGCCGACCGGGGGACCAAGTTGCGGCCAGAAACGAAGGGAAGTTTTTCCCTGCTCTCAGGTAATTTATTCCCTGTTTCGCTCAGTGCGAGTCGCTCCAGACTCCGATGGGGCGCTCAATTTTCCTATTTCGGGAGTCATCGCGTTCACATCCGCAATCTTGCTGATGTGCAGATCGAAACCCGTGCCGGGCAGTAACGTTGCCAGCGTAAACAGCTTGAAGTTCGTAGCTATTATTTCTGACTGGCGGTATACACCAGGCTCGCTCTCGATCATTTCCCGTGTGCCTTCAGTTTTGTCCAGAAATTGCTGCGCTTCGGCAATGCTCACGGGCTTAGCCGCGGTGTGGGTTGTGACAGCCTCTGCGGCGTAGGAGCGTACCAACTTCGGCCAATATTTATCGAGCAGCGGAGTGCTTGCGAACAAGTCGGCCCAGATGAGCTGCCCTCCGACGGCAACGACCACACCAACTGCATGCTGATCGCGAAGCTGCTTGATCAGCGAGCTATACGACTGCTCAACCGGAGCGGCTTGCTCAGCGATTATTTTGCGCACCTTCTCGTCGTCAAAGGTTTTCGCGTACGACGATGGACCTGCAGACGCTGGAGCTGCGTTTGTGCCGTGACCCGTGATCGCTCCAAGCACCGCGCCATTTGCGAAGCCGACAGAGTCCCACACCTGGCGCTGATCCTGTGCAATCATCGCTTTACGGCGCACGCTGGGCTGTGCCATCTGCGATTTCATTGTGGAGAACTGGACCGAACTCTCCGTCCACCGGCCAGGTTCAACGCAAAACACGCCGAGGTCGACCGGATCGCTCTCTGCCGGAATCACGCGATCTTTTCCTACTACGCGGTCCTGCTTGCCTCCGGTGACGATTTCACCTGCGAGCAGGATCAGCGGATGCTTCGAATTGTTCACCAGAACAAGACTGTTTACCTGCGGACCAGAGACCGGAACTCTGTGATGCGGCCCACGGATCAGGCCGCCAACTCGTCCAGCTTCCGTGATAACGACTTCGGCCGACCGAATACCCTCATCCAACGTGATGAACTCACTGGTGTCGTGAGTGTTCGAACTGACTACCGGAAAAATCGTGAGATTGCCGTGGGAAATCGGGCTCAAGACTTTATAGCTCGGGTGGGGATTACCTCCCCAAAGTAGCGAGGAGCAGACTAAGACCAGAGTTACTGGCATACCAAAACGGGACAAGAGGGGCCGGGACATACTTCGCCTCCGCCATTGCGAGGTGTTGTCGGGGGAGGGCCTCGCTGATTTGAGAAAAGAACGTCGATTCGGCTACGGCCTGCAGCAAAATTTGCTACCATCCGCTGAGCCGCAAGTCTTGTCTAATATGCCCGTGGCCCAGAGCAGCACGCGTCCTGGATCTGTCGTCGAGGTACGGATAGACCTTCGGCAGGCGGCTGAGCTCTATGACCGCAGCGGTGCTTCCGCTTACTCGATTTCTCAGGAACAATTCCTCGACATCCTTCGGCGAGTCGTGAGCCGAACCGAGGAGGTGACCGGCGCAACTCCCGAGGAGATCGCAGCCTTTCTTTCTAGCCTCAGGATCGATGAACTTGCCTTGGCGCATGGCTGCGTCGGCGGAGATCAGCACGCCTGGGATGTTTTCTTGACTCGATACCGCGAATCGATCTATCAGTCGGCGCGGAGCATCACTCGGAGCGAGTCGATCGGTCGTGAACTTGCCGACTCCCTTTATGCGGAGTTATACGGTTTGGGGCCGCCGGAAGAACGCCGTTCAAAACTGGCTCTCTATTCTGGGCGTGGCTCGCTGGCCGGGTGGTTGCGAATGGTCCTGGCGCAGAGCTATGTGAATCAAATTCGCACTGGCAAGCGGCTGGTCAGTATCGAAGAGGAGGAAGAAGAGCACGGGATGCAGTTCGCGGCGGCGGAGACCGTAGCCCCTGCGCAAATCGATGCGCGCGTTAAAGAATCGGTTGACATGATATTGGCGTCAGTGTCCGTCGAAGAGCGATTTCTGCTGTCGTCGTATTTTCTCGATGGTTGCCGCCTGGCCGAAATCGGCCACATGCTGGGAGTCCACGAGTCCACCATCAGTCGAAAGCTGGAGAAGCTGCTCAAAGAACTCCGTAAGCGGACTCGCAAGGAATTGGAGCGACGCGGAATGAGCCGTCGCCAGGCGCAGGAGGCCATGGAAGCTGACGTGCGCGATTTGGGGCTGGATGTCCGCTCGCGACTGCAGCCTCCTCGACAGAATAGTTCCTGAATTTTTGTTGCCATACGGCGCAAGATGGAGTGGTTTTGGCGTTCAGCCAGCAAGGACAGGAATTGAGGCAGTTTGGAACGTTTTGAGCACATTTTGAAACAACGGCTTGCGGCGCAGCTGCCGTCCAGCGCAGAGCATCCCGCGGCAGACACACTGGTTGCATTCATTGAGCACGGGCTCCGAGCTCCGGAGCAGCAGCGCGTCTTGTCGCACCTGGCGATGTGCTCATCTTGCCGCCACGCGGTGGCGCTTGCGACCCGGGAAGCGGCTGAGACGCAACCCTCTGCCGCAGTTTTGCCATCACGGAGCGCAATCAAGTTCCCCGCAGCGATGCGCTGGGCTTCGGCGGCAGCGGTTTTGGCTGTGGCGATTGGCATCGGTGTTCTGTCTTACGAACACCAGGGAAAACCGGCTCTCCCATTGGCTAGCCGGGCCCGAAACACAAGCGCTGAGAAGGCGCCATCCGTTGCTACTGAAATCGCGTCTCATGCCCCGGCTCAGAAAATAACGCGCGAAGCGCCAGAAGCTTCGCCCAAGACACGCAGTGCGCATATCGTTGCACGGCTGGATCATTACTCGTCGGCTGGCGCAGTGGAGTCTAAAAAAACCAAGAGTGAGGCCGTGGTAGGCGGCCTGATTGGGAGCGCGGGTCCGCAACAAAAGCCTCAGCAGGGCGGGCTACAAACGGCTGATGCGTTCGCCGATGGGAATGTTGCGAACGCGCGGAATCAATCAATTGAGAACCCGCTGAGCGGCAGCCGCGTTTTGTCAAATATTCCGTCAGCTTCGCCGCAAAAGATAATGGCACCTTCGTCCGCTGCTGAACCTTCTGCTCCTGCATCCGCAAAAGCACAGCTAGCAGATGCACGCAACAGAAGCAGTTCGGTCGCGTCCAATTACACCAGCCCGTCCGACGTGACTCTTCAGGCGCGTGCGGCGCCGCCCACTGCATCGGCGATGAAGGCAGTCGCGTCGCCCGCAACTGCAGGAATTGCGGGAGCAGTTTCGACCCGCGGCGCTTACGACTTTGCTCCAATCGCGCATTGGACCATATCTGCAAATGGCCAGCTCCAGCGCCGCTCAACGAACGGCACGTTACAAGCAGTTGAACCGGCGCCGGGCGTAAAGATCCGCACGGTGGCGGCGCAAGGAATCGAAGTGTGGGCAGGAGGATCGAAGCCTGATCTGTCGGCGGCCCAGTGGCAGCAGCGTCCCGTGCTCTTTCACAGCTCCGACGCAGGAGAAACTTGGACGAGGATCGATGGTCCGTGGCAGGAATCCATCCAAAGCCTCATGCTCACGGCTGTGAACAGCCTGACAGTTGTCGCTAAAGACGGGAGATGGACCACAACCGACGCTGGGAAAACCTGGGTTCAGAAGTGATCAGAGGTTAGAATCTGAGTGTGCCCGTGTCTAAGGAGTTGCTCGATATCCTGGTTTGTCCAGACTGCAAACAACCAGTGAAACTGACTGAGAAACAGGACGGGCTGCGCTGCGCAAAGTGCAGCCGTATCTATCCAATTGTGGATGACATCCCCGTAATGCTGGTGGATAAAGCCATTCAGGGCTGATGCGCACGTGCGCTTCTCAAATTCGCCCACTGAAACTACAAGAATCTCCAGTCATTTAGAGTTATTCTTCAGCCCACGGAGAGTCTGTTGCATTGCCCATCATTCTCGACGGTGCCAAGATCGCCGCGCAGATCAAGGAAGAAGTAGCGGCGCAGGTAAAGGAACTCGCAAACCAAAATATTCGGCCGGGCTTAGCCGCGGTTCTTGCCGGAAACAATCCGGCGTCCGAGATTTATGTCCGCAGCAAAGTCCGGGCTTGCGAGCAACTGGGCATCTACAGCGAACAGTTAACGCCGCCGGACTCCATTACTACCGATGAGATGGTTGGCATCGTTACTGAACTTAATCGACGAGATGACATCGATGGCATCCTGGTACAGCTTCCATTGCCACCACAGGTAGACTCAAAGCGGGTTCTGCTTGCCGTTTCCCCGGAAAAGGATGTCGATGGGTTTCATCCGGTAAATGTCGGATATCTTTCGACTCAGCGCTTAGGGCTGACTCCTTGCACGCCCGCAGGAATCATGGAGATTCTCAAACGGTGTGATATCGAGATCGCTGGACGCTCGGCGGTCGTCCTCGGCCGCAGCGACATCGTTGGCAAGCCTATCGCGATGATGCTCATCAATAGCAACGCGACGGTCACGGTGTGTCACAGCCGCACGGTTGACCTACCCGCGTACACGCGTTCTGCTGACATTCTTGTCGCCGCGATCGGCAAGGCCGCCGTAATCACACCCGAGATGGTGAAACCTGGTGCAGCGGTAGTCGATGTAGGTATCAACCGAGTAATGGACAAGCAGAAAATCCAGCAATACTTTGGACACGATGCTAAGCGTCAAGAGGAGTTTGCAGCCAAGGGATCGACGCTAATTGGCGATGTTCATCCGGGCGTCGCTGAAGTCGCGGGGGCAATAACGCCGGTTCCGGGAGGCGTTGGGCCACTTACCATCGCTATGCTCATGTCAAACACCGTGAAAGCTGCCCGAATGCGCCGCGGGTTGGCGGTGCAATGAGCCTGCGAGTTGGCCTTACTGGCGGACTGGCCAGTGGAAAAACAGTGGTGGCGCAGATGTTTGCCGCACGCGGCGCTTATGTGCTTTACGCCGACGAAGTTGGTCGTGAGCTGATGAGGCCAGGCCAGCCCACGTACGACGAGATCGTCGCCCATTTCGGTGATTCCATCGTTAACTCTGATCGAGGTCTCAATCGTGCCAAGCTTGCGGAACTCGCATTTGCGGACGGTCGTGCTGAGGAACTGAACCGCATCGTGCATCCGGCAGTGGCCGCGCGCATGCAGCAATGGATACAAGAGACGATCGAGTTCGATCCCCTCGGTATTCTGATTTTTGAGGCAGCGCTAATTCTTGAAGCCGGCTTGGGGAAATATTTCGACAAACTGATTGTTGTCAACAGCAATCCCCAGCAGAAGAGAGAGCGATTTGCGAGTCGAGTGTTGGGTCCTGACGTTTCTCAAGAACTGGAATTGACCAAAGCTCTGCGCGAGGCAGAAAGGCGGATCGGAGTACAACTCTCCGATGCAGAAAAGCTAGCCGCTGCCGACTATGTGATCGACAACTCCGGATCACTCGGCGAAACCGAACGCCAGGTAAATACAATATTTAAAGAACTCCAGGTGTTGGCGCGTGCGCGGCAAAGCGCGTCACGCTCGTGAATTGGTATGAAGACAGTCCGTCCTCTGATCTTTTCTATCTTTCTCGTACTCGGCTTCTACATCGTCACGACTCACGGCCGTGGTGGTGGGTTTCACATACCTTTCAGTGATGATCGCGGCAGTTTGCATCCCTCGAAGATCGAAATCACAGAGGCTGCTGCTCCGGCCGCGCTCGATCCCGAAGAGCAGAACAACATCACCGTCTACCGCAAAGTGATCCCGACGGTGGTGAATATCACTTCAACCGCAGTAGCGTTCGATTTCTTTTATGGCGCCTTTCCCCAGCAGGGGCAAGGGTCGGGATTCATCATCGACGCCGAGGGTCACATTCTCACCAACTATCACGTAATTGCCGACGCAAGACAGGTTGAGGTAACGCTGTGGAACAAAAAGAAGTATCGCGCGGATGTAATCGGCGCAGATCGGCAGAAAGATCTCGCCGTGATTCAAATTCCCGCAAAGAACCTCTCCTCTGCCACTCTCGGGGATTCGAAGAGCTTGGAAGTTGGTCAGAAGGTGTACGCAATTGGCAATCCCTTCGGGCTTAGCGGCACCATGACACGGGGCATCATCAGCTCGATTCGGTCAGTCCGCGGGCCGGAAGGGAACGGGATAGATCAGGCTATCCAAACCGATGCAGCAATCAATCCCGGTAACTCCGGCGGTCCATTGCTGAACTCGCACGGCGAAGTAATCGGAATCAACAGCATGATTCTTACAGGCGGCGCGGAACAGAGTGCAGGAGTCGGCTTCGCAATTCCTATAAATTCCGCCAAGGCTGTGCTTAACGATCTGGTGCAGTTCGGCCGAGTCCGCCGGCCAAGCCTCGGCATCGCCGGTCTGCTCCCGATCGGACCGGAACTTGCGGACCAAATGGGGCTCGCCGCCGACGCCGGCGTGCTAATCCAGCATGTAGTTCCGGGTGGCGCTGCCGATCGGGCTGGGCTGCGCGGCGGCCGCGAGCGCGCGTATCTTGGCAACACTCCCATCTACATCGGCGGCGACCTGATCGTGCAAATCGACGATCAAGAGATCGAAACACCGCAGGACATCGGCAACGTGCTCGATAACCATCATGCCGGAGATACTGTGAAAGTAGTCGTCTATCGCGGTAAGCAGCGGCTCAGCATCAGTGTCACACTGGACGAATCGCGAGGGCAGCAGCGCGCAACGTGATTGTTGGCTACAGATTCGGATGATCTTTCAATTGTGAGTACCCTCGTCGCTGGAATGAGGAAGGTCGGGGCTGTTCAGCGGTTCATATTAGTCGTTCGGCGCCACTTCCCATGCAGCCACAAGAGAATGCCGAGAGCGCAGACCTCCAGCGGTCCTGACTACAGATAGACAGACGTGAAGCCTTGGGCTATGTCATGGGCCACATACGTCCCGTGATACACAGCCCAGCCAACTCCGGCAGCGGCGATCAGCGGTCCGATTTGTTCTTCGATGTGAGAAGTCACGGGACAGGGGCTTAATTCGCCCCAAGGCATTTTACGCAACACCTTGCCACGGACAAGATTACGTCAGTCACATTTTCAAACCAGCACGTATAATCTCGTTTCTTCCGTTCCTTTCCAATGCTGCGTCCCCCGCTCAAAGAATTCGAAGACTTAGCACCTACGGCCACTCTCGTGCCGGTGGTGAAGACCGTCATGGCCGATCTGCTCACCCCGGTTTCAGCGTTTCTCAACATTTCCTCCGGGGAGCAGGAAGCATTCCTACTCGAATCCGTCGAAGGCGGCGAACGCATCGGACGCTACACGTTTCTCGGGGTGCGTCCCTACATGGTGCTGGAGAACCGTGGCGACGAGATCACCGTGCGCCGCGGCCGCAGCGTAGAACGCCGCCAAGGCAAGCTCTTCGAGGCTATTGCCGATCTTCTGCGAGCGCACCGTGTAGCCACACTACCCGATCTTCCGCCTTTTACTTGTGGAGCGGTGGGTTTCGTCGCCTACGATGCAGTCCGCCAGCTCGAGGAATTGCCCGATAAAGCACGCGACGACCTCAAGGTTCCCGATTGCTTCCTGATGTTCTTCGATCGTGCGCTCGCCTTCGACCACTTGCGAAAGCAGATTCACATCATTGCTGTTGCCCATGTTCGCGACACTTCACCCAAGCTGGCCTACGAACGCGCACAGCGTGACATTTCTGCTTTGGAACGCAAGCTGGCACGCGGCGTCGCGCGCACGCGAGTGCGTCCCCGCAAAGAAAACTACAGGCTGAAGGAGACCACCGGCCGGAGCGCCTTCCTTAAGAGCATTCTCAAAGCTAAAGAATACATTCGCGCAGGAGACGCGTTTCAAATTGTGCTGTCGCAGCGCATGGAACTGGAGCCGGGGGTTCCTCCGTTCGAAATTTACCGCGCGCTGCGCATGATCAATCCTTCGCCTTATCTGTATTTTCTTCAGACTCGCAGGTTCCAGGTGCTTGGCTCTTCGCCGGAGATGCTGGTTCGCGTGACTGGACGCAAGCTGGAATATCGTCCGATTGCGGGAACACGGCCTCGGAGCGCCGATCCGGATGAAGATCGACGATGGGAGCAGGAACTGCGCGAAGACGAGAAAGAGCGCGCCGAGCACGTAATGCTAGTCGATCTAGGGCGCAACGATTTAGGACGCGTGAGCGAGTACGGCTCAGTACAGGTGAAGGATTTCATGTTCGTCGAGCGCTACTCGCATGTGATGCACCTGGTGTCGGCGATCGAAAGCAAGCTGCGCTCTGATGCCCACGCTATCGACGCATTCGCGGCAGCATTCCCGGCAGGCACGCTCTCCGGCGCGCCAAAGGTGCGAGCCATGGAGATCATCGATGAACTCGAACCAGTTCGGCGTGGTATTTACGGCGGTGCGGTCCTTTACGCGGATTTTGCGGGAAATCTCGATTCCTGTATCGCCATCCGGACTATGTGGGTGCAAGGCCGCCGTGCGTATGTCCAGGCAGGAGCAGGCATAGTCGCCGACTCCAATCCCGAAATGGAGTATCAGGAGTGTCTGAACAAAGCCAAGGCCCTGCTCAGAGCTGTAGGAATGGCCAGGAACTACGAATGAGGCTTGATCCCAGCGCCAGAGGAGCGTCATTCCTGCAGCCAGTGCCCTCAGCCGCGGATCCGGTAGTGGAACGATTGAGCCCGCAAGGCGCGATTTCCTGCGGCTTTCGTTGCTTCGAAAAACAAAAGCCCAGCTCGCAGCCGGGCTTCAATTCACACTTAGAATGAGCAGCTAATCCTTGCCGCCCTCCTGTTTTGCCAGCTTCACCTTTGTGCTTTCAAGCTGCTTCTGAACACGGGCGACGTCATTAGTCTCGATATCGGCCGGAAGAGATCGGTTCCATTCCTCCAGAGCGCGCTCCCATTGGGCGACGGCCAGTTTTAGACGTCCCGTTTTGGCATAGACCTCGCCCATGTGATCGTGGACGGTGGGATCGCTGCTATTGTGATCCATCGCTCTGCGCAATGTCTCTTCAGCCATGTCGTAGTTGCCAAGCTTGAAATAGGCCCAGCCGAGAGAATCGAGATAGGCATAGTTCTGCGGCTCTTCCTGGACTGCGCGCTTGATCAGGTTGAGAGCTTCGTCCAAACGAACGCCGCGATCGGCAAACATATAGCCGAGATAATTCAGGGCGCCGGCATCGCGCGGATCAGCCGCTAGGACTTTGCGGAACATCTCTTCTGCGGCCTCATACCTTTTCTGGCGCTCGAGATAGGAGCCACGCAGGAAGTAATCGTATTTCTTGTCTTCCGGCTTGGTCGAGAGGGCGCCGGCTTTGTTCAGAGCCTCATCCGCCTCCGGCCAACGACGGAGCCTGCCGTAGATTTGCGAAAGCGCCAGATAAACGTCACGATCTTCCGGCCCGCCTTTTAATTGAGCCTTAGCCATGGCAATGCCTTCATCGGCTTTGCCGTTGTCAGCAAGCTGCCCGGCGAGAACGAGACGCATGTCGTTCTCTTTGGGAAGGGCCTTCACCGCCTCTTCTGCAGCAGCTACGGCTTGATTCCACTGCTTCTGATCGCGATACGTATCGATAATCTGGCTGTAGCCGCGCTTTGCGCTCTCGTCGCCAAGTTCCATCATCCTGCGGAAAGTGTCGATCGCCTGTTGATGCCGCCCGGTCTCGCGGTAGATCGATCCGAGCCGCTCAAGAAATACCGAACGATTATTGCGCTCGCTGTTGCTATAGTTGGCGGCAGGTTTCTGGTTCTTTGTGATCAGGTCCTGCAGAAGCTGAATTGCCTCATCGAACTTTCCTTGAGCTTCATCGATGAGCGCCTCGTTGTAAGGCACTTCGAGAGAATCCTGCACGAGCGAATCGGCTTTCTTGAGAGTCGCCATCGCCTCGTTGTACTTGCCCTCACGCCGATAGATCTCGCTCATGCGCAGATATGCCTGCGCATCCTGAGGATCGGAATCGGCAACCTGCTTGTACTGTTCCAGGGCGGCATCGATCTGATTATCGCCAAGCAGACTATTCGCCAGTCCGCGTTGCGCGTCCAGATTGTCTTTGTCTATCTCGATTGCGCGCTTATAGGAACCGATTGCCTGCTTGTAATCTTTTTGCTGTTCGAAGGTGTATCCGAGTACCGCGTAGAGTTTGCCGCTGCGCTGAGCATCAGGAAGAGACTGCAGGATATCGACGGCTTTCTTGTTATCTCCCTCCTCGTTATAGAGATATGCAAGATTGATAATCGCCTCTTCGGAGTCCGGCTGTATTCTCCGCGCAGACTTGAATTCGCCTTCAGCTTTTACATAGTCCTTGTCGATGATGTAGAGGCGTCCGAGCAGCAGGTGGTCGTCGATGTTGTCTGGTTCGAGACGTACGATCTGGCTGAATTGGTCAATAGCCAGTTTCAGGATTTCGGATGACTGCGTTCCGCCCTGCATGTCTCCGAGCGACCGCAGATAGATCCTGCCGAGCAACTTGCGCGCGTCCAGATTGTTAGGATCGCGCTTGATGATCTCCTGTGACTCGGTTACTGCATCGCGGATGTGGCCGGTTTTGAAGTAGAGCTCGGCAAGTCCGGCATTGAGCTCTTCTGATCCTGGATCGTTTTGCAGCGCAAGCTTGTACTCGTCGATGGCTTTGCTCGCGTATTCCGAATGCCCATAGACGGACACCATCTCCTCGTACATATGCGCGAGAGCATAGTGGTAGTAGGCCTGCGCACGATCACGCTGCGCAGGAGGTGTGCTGTCCGTTGCAGGCTTGCTAGCCGACGGCTGAGCCTGCTGTCCCTTCTTTGCAGGAGGGGCTAGAGTATCCGGCAGCTGGTTCTGATTGCCAGGCGCCTTATCGGGGCTTTGCGCAGCAGGAGCGGCAGGGGTTGCTGGACTGGGATTCTGATTCGCGGGAGCTTGGCTAAAGCTAAGTAACGAACCAAGAAGAACAAAGAAAGACAGACGTACACCGGTACTAGTCATGAGGGTTAATTAAAACGAGAAACTCCACTCCCGAAATATTGGATGCGCAACTGCCCAAGTTCGCAGCTGCACTATTTCGATGCAGAGCTGCTAACCCGCGACGTCCGGCTAAGCCCAGCCAAAACCTTACCTAAATTGTACGCCTGATGCGCCCGATAAGACGCAAGCTTTAGTGACGGAAGTGTCGTACTCCAGTAAACACCATCGCTAAACCAAGACGGTCGGCTGCTTCGATTACTTCATTATCGCGGACCGACCCACCTGGTTGGATTACAGCGGTTGCACCTGCCCGGGCGATCTCTTCGACGCCGTCGGGAAACGGGAAGAAGGCATCAGAGGCGGCGGCCGTTCCGGTCAGAGGTAGAACCGCCTTGGCAGCGCCGATCTTGCAGGAGTCCACGCGACTCATCTGGCCGGCACCCACACCGACTGTTTGCCCATTGCGGGCATAGACGATCGCGTTCGACTTCACGTGTTTACACACCTTCCATGCAAACAGTAAGGCGGCCAGTTCGTCATCGGTAGGAGATCGCTTCGTCACGACCTTGAGATCAGCGCGGGAGAGCCGATGAACGTCGGCATCTTGCAGTAGCACCCCGCCTGAGACCTGCTTCAGCACTGCGGCCTGCTGCGCAGGCTGTACCTGCAGCAGCCGGAGATTCTTCTTCGCCGCAAAGCGTGTAAGAACCGCCTGCGAATAGCCAGGCGCGGCAATGGCTTCGACAAAGAGCTTCGCGATCTCTTCCGCAGCAGCTTCGTCGATTTCTCTATTCACGCCTATTACCCCACCGAAAGCAGATACCGGATCAGCTTCTAGAGCGCGAACGTAGGCAGTTGCGAGGTCCACGCCAGTGGCTGCTCCGCATGGGTTCGTGTGCTTGATAATCGCGCACATCGGCTCTTCGAATTCGCGGCAAAGTTCCCACGCAGCATCAAGATCGACGAGGTTGTTGTAGGACAGCTCTTTACCCTGAAGCTGGCGAGCATTGGCGATCCCCGAACTGGTGCCATCTGAATACACGGCGGCTTTTTGGTGCGGATTCTCGCCATAGCGTAGATCAGCGAGCTTGCGGAACGAGAGTTGTAGTTGAGTAGGGAACGCTTTCTTGGCTGCAGCTAGATCTCCGGGATCACTAATTCGCTCCAGGGCTGAAGAAATCGCTGCATCGTACGCCGCTGTCGCGGCGAAGGCTTTCTTTGCCAGCTTCCATTTGGTTTGAAGTAACAATCCGCCCGATCTCTTCAGCTCGGCAATGATCTCCTGATAGTCAATCGGCGAAGTGACCACCGCGACATCCTGGAAATTCTTCGCCGCCGAGCGCAGCATCGAAGGGCCACCAATATCGATGTTTTCAATCAGCTCTTCAAAGGTCACGCCAGGACGCGCGGCGTTTTTTTCAAATGCATAGAGGTTAACGACCACCATGTCGATCGCCGCGATCTCGTGTTCGCGCACCGCACGCCGGTGAGCGTCGTTGTTGCGAATGTACAGAATGCCGCCGTGGACTTTTGGATGTAGTGTCTTTACCCGGCCATCGAGCATCTCGGGGAAACCAGTCAGCTCGGAAATGTCCTTTACACGAATGCCCGCCTCGCGCAGGAGCTTGGCCGTGCCGCCGGTCGAAACCAGTTCCACGCTGAGTTTTTCCAGCTCGCGAGCGAACTCTGCGACACCTGTCTTGTCTGTCACGCTGAGAATAGCGCGACCTACAGGCTTGATTTCTTCGCTAGCTGCTTTGGAAGGCATTTCAAGAGCTTCAGTCTGTGGCAAGGCGACGGTTCCTCGGAAGGATGGGATAAGTCGATTCTAAGAGGTCACTCGCTTGCTGTCATGCGGGTCGAGTAAGGGCTTGGACTATGATGGCCGCTGGAGAAGCACTCAGTTGTCAGCACTCAGCATTCTGCCAGCAACCAGCTTAGGGAGTTCCTGCAAGCTCTGGAGTCGGACGTTTGGCGTCCTAAAACTCATATGCGCCCATGCCGGTACGTGGCTGAGTGCTGAATGCTGAGCCTGACGGCTACTTGTTTTTGAGCCGCACAGGATTCAAGGAAAATCATTGCCCAACTGCCCCAACTGCGGGCGCGAGCTCCAGGCCGCGCCAAACGGCGAACCATTCTGCCCCGAATGCAGTGTCCACGAGTCGCAACAGGCGCACCATCCACCGAGTGTCACCGATTACATTAAACGATTTCCGGCAACGACCATTCTGATAGCCATCAACGTGCTGGTCTTCGTGGCCATGGTGCTCGGTCACGTCTCACCCATGAACCCCACCGTCAATCAGCTCATGCGTTGGGGCGCAGACTCTGGGGAAAAGGTCATTCTGCAAAACCAGTGGTGGCGCATCATCACTTCGGCGTTCGTTCACATCGGGGGAGCTCATCTGATCATGAACATGTGGGCGTTGTGGGTTTTAGGAACGCTGGCAGAGGCTGTCCTGGGAACCTATCTATACGTTGGAGTCTACCTGGTGTGCGCGATAGCAGGTTCATTGGCGAGCTTGTATTGGAACCCTGGCGTGGTTGGAGCAGGGGCATCAGGTGCCATTATGGGAATTCTTGGCGCCGAAGTCAGCGTGCTCAAGTTCGCGCACTTGCCATTACCGAAGGAGGTTCTCAGGTCTACGCTTCGCAGCCTTGTGCAAGGAGCTCTGCTCACCTTGGTAATTGGGCTGCTGCCCAGGATTGATAATGCGTCGCACATCGGTGGCCTGGTTTGCGGCCTCTTCATGGGACTCCTGCTGAGTCTGACACGGCGTGCCGGTTACAACGTGCGACGTCCGCTTCGACTGATTTGTCTGCTCGTTCCATTTGCGCTAATGGTGCCGCTGAGCTTCGCGGTGCAGCGGCACGGAGAGCCACGGATTCATCTGCGCAGGGCCCAGGATGCTCTCGCCTTTTCTCAATACGCCGAAGCCGAAAAAGAAGCCAGGATCGCGCTCAGGCATCTGCCTGATGACAACGAAGTTCTGGAGGCACTGGGCACTGCTGCCCTTTTCTTGGGCGACGATGCCGAGGCAGGCAAGTACCTGCGTCAACTGCTCCAGCAGAATCCACGAAGTCAGAGCGCACTCAACGGCCTGGCTGCGATCCAGCTCAACGAAAGCAACGCAATCGGCGCCCGCGATCTGCTGCTTAAAACTCTGCCTTTTCAGCCGCGCAATGCTTATGCCCAGGTGTATCTCGGACGCGCGCTGCAGGAACTGAACAACGATGGCGAAGCCATCGCTCACTATCGTCAAGCAATAGAGATCAATCCGGATTTTTACGAGGCACAGATGGCGCTGGGAAGCATTTATGAAAAACATCACCAGCCCAAGGAGGCAATTCTCTTCTACCAACGGGCCAGCCAACTCCGGCCCAACGACGTTGCGCCACTTCGAGCATTGGTAAGAACGTATCTGCTTGCCGGAATGAGTTTGCAGGCTGACCGAACAAACGCTGAGATACAGAAGAGGGAACAGGTTACAGGCGAGAGGTTGCCGGGAACAGCGAAAAGCAGGCAATGACAGCCTGTTCTGCTTAACCTAATGTCTTTCCCAAGCAACCATTTGCCTCAATCGCTCCCTAACGGAAGTAACGCTTGCATTTCTACACTTGCTGGTCAGATTTTCCCAGTTACTATCCGCCATGCCCGGTCTGTCGTTACAGTCCTAAGTCTCTGAAAAACAACCAGCTACTCTGTTTTCCGCATCTACTCTCGAATTGGCACAGATTCTGCATTTTGCCTTCTGTTTTGAGGAGGCGCCATGAAGTCATTCTTTGCAATCTGTGCTGTTCTGATGTTTTGCTCGTTTGCTTTGGCAAAAGACGAGCCGGTGTTCCATCAAACAGGCATCATCTCCAACATGGATGCGGTGTCATTTGGAGTTGACGAAAACAGCGGCAAGAGCTTCGCGGGAGAGATTCTGGGTACCGACGGAGCGCACAAGAAATCGCGCGAGATGCTTTGTCAGGAGTACGTGCTGAAAACCGAGCGGGTGATGTATCGTATTCGTCCGCACGACGAGAAGCATCCTGTCCTGCTACCGGTCGGCGAGCGAGCGGAATTTCGGATCAAGAAGGACAAACTGCTGCTGGCCGTGCCTGAGCTTGATGGTAAAGAGCGGGAATATTCGGTAACGTCGATGCAGCTGATCAACACCGACTCGCGCACCACAAGCGAGCGCGCAGCCAAATAGCTGCGAGACCTTCAATCTACATTCCGAGTCAGCAAGGAGAAAACGATCGTATGAAACAGTTTTGGATTGCGATTGCGACAGTGAGTCTCTTCAGTCTGGGAGCGGCAGCGCAGACGGGTGCGCAGGCAAGCGGCTCTGCCAACACCAGCACCAGCGTGCAGGCTGGTCAGTCAAACGCTAATGTAAATTCAAATTCTTCGGTGGATGCCGGCGCGCAAGCCGGCCACAGGCGTCGCGGCAGCAACGCCAATGCAAACGGCAGCGCAAGCAACGATAGCTCAGCTTCCGCAAACGGGAATTCGGCCAGCACAAGCGGTACTGGATCATTGGCGGCGGGCACTACGATTCCCGCAACGCTCAGCAAGCAGCTTGACGCTCGTAAGGCAAAGTCGGGCGATCAGGTAATGGCGAAGACGACTCAGGATGTCCGATCTGATTCGGGAGTTGTGATTCCTCGTGGATCGCGTCTGGTCGGTCACGTTACCGACGCAAAGGCAAAGGCGAAGGGTGACTCCGAGTCGGCGCTCGGCATTGCTTTTGATCGCGCGATCCTTCGCAACGGTCAGGAAGTCCCGCTGAACGCAAGCATCAGAGCTCTGGCTGCGTCCGCGAACAGCGCGTCAACATCGATGGGCGACGATACCCTTGGGGCAGCGGGCAGCTCGTCGGCAGGCGGAGACATATCAGCAGCAGCTCCGGCGGCGCGAGGGGGCGGCGGATTGCTTGGCGGAGCAGGTGGTGCTGTAGGCGGTGCAACCAGCACCGTGGGCAGCACGGCGGGTGGCGCGGTCAGCGGCGTGGGCAACACCGCCGCTGGTGTTGGAGCCAATGCCGGCAGTGCTGTGGGTGGCACAGCTCGCGGCGCAACCGGCCAACTCACTTCGCAGAGTCAGGGCGTGATCGGCCTCAACGGTCTCTCGCTCAGCAGCGCTGCTTCGAACAGCACCACCGGTTCGGTAATCACGTCGACTGGTAAAGACGTAAAGCTCGACAGCGGAACGCAAATGCTCCTGCAGGTGAACCAGCAATAAGTTCTTCTTCCTCTGATTCAACGGCCGCCCTTTTGGGGCGGCCTTTTTGTTGTTCCTCCAGGGGCGGCGAAAACCTTCAGAGGCATCCCATTCCATCGGGATAACTCTCTGAACGAGAGGGTGCCTATGAAGAAGCTGATCTCCAGCCTGGCCATCTCGACATTGCTCGGTTTTTCAGTCGCCTGCAATTACCGCGCGGCGCCGGAACCCAACGCCTCAAAATCGGAACAGCAGGCGCGCGAAGTGAAAACGCCGGCAGGAGGTGGACCAGAAACCACCAATAAGCAGAGTGTTGCTGACCGGGCGCCAGCTCCGGAGAACACGCAACAAGGCAGCGCAGTGCCGCCGGCCGCTGCAGACCAAACCCGTCCACACCCGCAGCAAGCACAAACTAGCGCATCACCCGCGATGACAGTCCACCGCTAATTCATACACGCTGCGGGAACTCTACATCCGGCTGGTGTGCTGAGCCGATTTGTCTTTATCAGTTGCGTAGCGCGGAATACGCGCCATTCCTGTAGCCCATTGGCGTATGCCTTGGGACCTCCTCCGCCGCTTATCCGATATGTGCCAGGCCGGCACGGCTGTGATGGGCGTCAATGGCGGCGTTGATTTTCAGAGCCAAGTCCAGCGCCCTCCGCCCATCCTCGAGCGAAACGCGAGGTTTCTGGCGACTGCGAACCGACTCTAGGAACGCCTCAATCTCCGTCCGCAAGGGTTCCTTGGGTTCCACTTTGGGCTTATCGACCGCGACGCCGGGCGCGGGGCCACTCATCTCAGGCACTGTCTGGCCCCTGAGTAGGGCTGCTGCCGCACGCTCGTCGACACGAATGCTAATTACGTCTTGCCGAGCGTAATCGATGGAAATGTACTGCTGCGGCTGAAAGAAGCGCAGCTTGCGCACTTTTTCTGTGCTCACGCGGCTGGCGGTCAAATTCGCAACGCATCCGTTCTCGAACTCGAGTCGCACATTGGCGATATCCACTTTGTCGCTGATTACAGCAAGTCCCACAGCGCGTATCTCACCCACCGGATCCTTTACCAGCGACAACACAACATCCAGATCGTGAATCATCAAGTCCATCACTACATCGACGTCGAGCGAGCGAGGAGTAAACACGCTTAAGCGATGGACCTCGAAAAACATCGGTTGCGTCACAATGGGTATAGTCGCCAGCACTGCAGGATTAAATCGCTCAAGGTGTCCTACCTGGACGATCCGGTTATAGCGTCTCGAAAGAGCAATCAGCTCATCGGCCTGCGCCAGGGAGGCAGCAACCGGTTTTTCGACAAGAACGTCCGCGCCGGCCTGCATGAGCTCTCGGGCTACTGCAAGGTGATCTACAGTGGGCACGGTTACAGATGCAGCGTCAATGTTGTTTTTCAAATCCGCGACTGAAGAGAACGCTTCAGTAGCAAACTCTTGCGCAATAGCCTTGGCTCTCTCTGCCTGCGTATCAACTACGCCAACGAATTCGATGCCGCTGCCATCGTGCTCAAGCTGGCGATAGACGCGCGCATGATTTCGCCCGAATACACCGCAGCCGACAACGGCCACGCGCACCTTTTGCGGAGCTGCGCTCATTCGAAGAACCGGAATCTCAGGATGTGCCAGATCGCCGCGATGCCATCCCGCCAGGTAATTTTCTTGCCTTCTTCGTAGGTCCGTCCGTGGTATCGAATTGGAACTTCGTAAATGCGGCAGCCCAGGCGCGCGACTTTGACGGTAAATTCAGGTTCGAAGCCGAAACGATTGCTGCGAAATTGAACTGCGTTCAGCACCTCGCGGCGAAAAACTTTGTAACCCACTTCCATATCGGTAAGGTTGAGATTGCACAGCATGTTGCAGAAGAACGTCAGGGCCTGATTGCTGAGATAGTGCCAGAAATAAAGTACGCGATGAGAGCCACCGTGAAAGCGGTTGCCGAACACGACGTCGGCGAAACCTTCCAGGATCGGCTCGAGTAGTTGAGGATAATCGCGAGGATCGTATTCGAGATCAGCGTCCTGGACCAGGATAATGTCTCCCGTAGCGTGCTTAAAACCGGTCCTGAGCGCTGCTCCCTTTCCTTGATTGTGCTCGTGCATGACCAGCTCAATTCGCGCGCCGAACTTCGTTCGTAGATGCTGTACCAAATCCGGCAGCATCTCTCTGGTTCCATCTCGGGAAAAGTCATCTACGACTACCAGTTCGTGTTCCAATAGCGTGTTCGCCTGGAGCACGCGTTCCACAGTGGTTGCGACCGTCTCCTTTTCGTTATACACGGGGAGCACGATCGACAAGCGTCGCAGAGGTTTGCGTGCATCGATGGCGAACCTTTGAGAGGGAACGATTTCCATCAGGCAGCGCGCTCCGCTTCGCGCAATGCTGGCCGAGCAACCGATCTTCGCCGCCGCGGCTCGGCAGCAAGAAACAATCCAACCATTAGAATCATCATCTCCGGTTCGATTGGAGCACGATAACGCGGATGCGGGAAAGTTACGTAGTAAATCAGTGGTGCCGCGAACAAAAGAGAGGCGAATAGAAATGTCGCTGGGTTATGCCGTTGCCACATCACGCCTAAGCCGCCAAAGGCCAGAATCGAGGAAAGCAGAAAACCGAGATTACGGCTCTGGGTCAGCAGTTCCATTCCGGTGTCGCGCGGAGTGCCGTACCAGAAAAACACCGCGCGCCGTAGGCACAAATTAGCGAACTTTCCCGGATGGGCGCGGATGAAGTCCAGCGCCTCGCGCTTTTTCATCTGCACATAACCCACTTCGCCCATCTGTTCATATTTTTTCAATTCGAGTACGTTGCTGCTGGGATGCATCCAGAAACGCCAGAGTCCGACGGCATCGTCGGCATTGCCCATGCGCAGCTCAGCCCAGAAGTTCCCACGAACCGGAATTAAGCGATGGAAGACAACATAATTGCGAATTACCCACGGACTGAGCACTGAAACGAATACCAAGCCTGAAACCAGTGCCTGTGCCAATAGGTCCTTGGTTCTGTCGGACCTCAGCTGAACAACCAATAACCATAGGCCGGCAAAAGGCAACCAGAGCAGCAAGGATGGATTTACCAGAGCAATAAGTCCCCACAGCAGTCCAAAAGGCAGCCAATCCCGCCAGCGCGCGATCGGCGTGATCTCCCATTTGTCACGGCCTATCCAGTCGATGCCAGCCATGCGCAGACTAAGAAGGAAGACGCAGGCGAGTAGCAGCGTGGCCAGGCTTGTCTCCCACGCCCATTTAATGGCCCAATACCAGGCGTATGGAAATAATGCTGCGAGCCATCCTGACCACCATGCCGCGCGTGGACCAAACGTTCGCTTGGCAATGTAAAACACTGGGACAATGGTGAGCGCCGAAAAAATTGAATTAATCGACAAGATCACGATTGCAGATGCGGTTGTATATATCCCGAAGATCTTGAAGACTGCGGCGAGCAGGTACGGGTAAATCGGCGCCAGCCAGGCTGTGGGACCGGTGCCCGCGACGAAGGGTGAACTGAAGCCCTGGCCCAGTGCGATCGAGCGCGCAATGCGTCCTGTCTCCCAGCCAAATCCAAAACTTCCTTCCAGCCTGGAAATGCGATAGGTGTGTCCCACCAAGATCGCGATTTCGCGGGCGAGCAATCCGATCGAAACCATGAGAACGGGTCGGCGCCAGTTGTGAATGGAAGCACGCATCACGCGTGCCGCTCTCCGTCCGTGGCAACTACTTCAATGGCTTCCGCGGGGTCTGTCATTTCTGTTCACGATGGTGGATCTTGAGTACGAGAATCGGGAGCGTCAGCAGCAGCTTCGCTGTGTTCGCAACGATAATTGGCATCGACGGGTTCAGCAGTCCGTAGGTGAGCCACAGCGAGAGACCGCCAATGAAGGAAGCAAGCCACGATCCCGACATATCCCGAGTCTGCCGTGTTCGCCACGTCTTCAAGAGCTGAGGAACAAATGAGATGGTCGTCAACGTTCCGGCAGCGAAGCCAATAGTCGTGACATAAGTGGGAATCTCCGTGCTCACAGGCACAGAGTAGCAGAGCACTCTTCAGTGCTCATGGTGTTGATGATGAGCTTCCTCCATCGAGACCGGCATCACGCAACCATGAGCGATGTCGCACTTCTCATGCTCGAACTGAATTGTGGTGTGGTGTATGCGGAACCCTGTTGCGAGGCACTCCCTGATATCGCGCAGGATCACTTCGCTGGCCGAGGGCGGGATATCGGCAATCGCAATGTGGCAGGAGAGGGCGTGCATCTCCGAACCAATGCTCCACACGTGGAGATCGTGAACATCGCGCACGCCTTCCACCTGCTTCATGGCCTGGGCGAGGCGCTCCATGCTTACGCCTTTGGGCGTCCCTTCGAGCAGGATGTTGAGCGTCTCGCGGATGATTCCGAACGACGACCATAGAATCAGCGCCGCAATAGCAAACGACAGTGCAGGATCAATCCACGTCCGGCCAGTCCACAAGATTGCCCAGCCGCCAATAATCACCGATGCCGTCGAGAGCGTGTCGCCGAGCATGTGAATGAAAGCGCTGCGGACGTTTACGTCGTGGCTGCTGCCGCGCAGCATGACGGTGATTACGCCGTTCATCACTACTCCGGCTGCGGCGACGATCATCATGATGCGCGCATGCACAGCAACGGGATTCACAAGACGGTGGGCGGCCTCAACGAATATGTAGATTGCGATGATTACAAGGCTGACCGCGTTCACGAACGCCGCCAGTACTCCGGCCCGATGATAGCCATAGGTCTTGGTGGACGACGGCGGCCGCGAACCTAAGTACACAGCGACCCAGGAAAGCAAAAGCGCCAGGAAATCAGAGACGTTGTGTCCTGCTTCAGAGAGCAAGGCAAGGCTGTGCGCCTTCAGCCCGGCAACGATCGTGACAACGATGTAGCCCAGAGTCAGCAGCAGAGCGACGCGCAGGAGCTTTGAGGTGCTCGCCGGCCCATGAACATGCGCGTGCATGGCTATAGGTTACAGGGGACAGGGAACAGCGAACAGCGGCAGCAGCGGTCGAGGCCTCCGGTACTGAATGTTTAAACGGTGCCCTCGATTGTTTAAACGATGCCCTCGATAAGTTCTGTTCTTCTGTTCCGTGTGATCTGTCCCCTGTACCCTCCCAACGAATCCCTCCAGTTAATGCCATTTCAAGCACTCGGTTACATTTCTGATTGTCTCGACCGGGCAGCTCACGCAGTGTTATGACGAGGGGTACTGCTCACAGGGGATAGGGGCCAGGAAGCGTCCCTGTCACATGTGTCCCGTACCCCGTCAGGCTCTCCTTAGCGGGAGAAACGAGGGGCAAGTCAGGCCCGGAAATCTCGGGGGAGAATGGGACTGGCCTGCCCTGGGTTTTCCGGATCCCATGCCGCAGGATCGCTCGTTTGCCAGATTTCCGCGAGATTCTGCTGAACCCCTTTATCGTGAGCAGCATCTAAGTCTTCTAGGGCGGAGTGTCCACGAGGCGCCAGAGCGCGCACAAATCGACAAACTGGTGAAGGGTTCATCGCTGTAGGAGGGGTGTGATATTCTAGTCTCTCCCGGATAGGCGTGCCTACCAGCTATTCATTCTGAAGAACTTACGACGCTTCGCCGCACATGTAGTCGAGCTGCGCAGAACTGTGCCTGGCTCGCCGTCCGGCCATCTCGGCCCACAAGTTTTGATGAACTGGAGATGAGTGCATTTGGCGCTTAACGACAAATTCGACGATATACAAAAACTGATCGACGCAGGCAAGGAGAAGGGGTACCTCACCTACGGGGAGGTCAACGATCTCATTCCCCACGATGTCCATTCGCCTGATGATCTGGATGATCTGCTTACCACGATTGGCACGCAGGGTATCGACGTCCTTGACGGATCGAAAATGCCCGGCTCCGATCTCAAGGATAAATTTGAAGACATAGAGGCCGGCGAAGACGTAGAACTCGACCTCACTCCCGGCACTCTGGAAAAAACCAACGATCCCGTCCGCATGTATCTGCGGGAGATGGGAACGGTTCCGCTACTCACGCGTGAAGGCGAAGTTGAGATTGCGAAGCGCATCGAGCGCGGACAGCTCCGCGTTCTGAAGGCGATTTCTCGTTCTCCCATCGTCATCAACGAAGTGCTCGCAATCGGCGAAGACCTGAAGCGCGGGGTTCGCTCGATCAAGGAAGTGGTGATCTTCGACGAGGAAGAGATTACCGACGAGATCATCGAAACCCGCATCAAGGCTACGACGCACCGCATCGACGAAATGCACAAGCATTTCAAGAAAGCGGAGCAGCTTGAAGAGAAGCTGGAAAACGTCGACAAGAAGAAGCGTCCCGGCGAGTTCCGTAAATGCCGCTGGGCGCTGGGCCGCGAGCGCGTGATGGTGTCGCGCATCATTCGCGAGCTGCGCTATACCAACTCGCAGCGCAAGAAGCTGATCGACCGCGTGGGACACGTGGCCGAGCAGATGCGTTCGCTCGATCGTCAATTCCACAACCTGGAAAAGAAGGTCGACTCCACGCGTTCGGAAGAGCTCAAGAAGGAATATCGCCGTCAGCAGCGCAACTGCAAGGCCGATCTCGAGAAGATGGAGCAGGAGTACGGCATCACCTTCGGCGAGCTGAAGCGCACGCAGCGCGAGATCGTACAAGGTGACATCGATGCTGAGTACGCGAAACGCGAACTCATCGAAGCCAACTTGCGGCTCGTCGTTTCGATTGCTAAGAAATACACCAACCGCGGACTGCAGTTCCTCGATCTGATTCAGGAAGGCAACATCGGCCTGATGAAGGCAGTGGACAAGTTCGAGTACCGTCGCGGCTACAAGTTCTCGACCTACGCGACGTGGTGGATTCGCCAGGCGATCACACGCGCCATTGCCGACCAAGCACGCACCATTCGTATTCCGGTGCACATGATCGAGACCATTAACAAGCTGATTCGCACTTCGAGGCAGCTTGTGCAGGAACTCGGCCGCGAGCCTACGTCGGAAGAGATCGCCAAGCGCATGGATATTCCTGTGGCGAAGGTCCGGAAGGTGCTGAAGATCGCGCAGGAGCCTATCTCTCTCGAAACTCCAATCGGAGAAGAGGAAGATTCGCATCTTGGCGATTTCATCGAAGACCGCGGCGTAGTCTCGCCGGCAGAAGCCGTGATCAACGTGAACCTCAAGGAGCAGACGGCGCATGTTCTGCGCACGCTCACTCCGCGCGAAGAGAAAGTAATCAAGATGCGCTTCGGGCTCGAAGACGGCTCCGAGCACACGCTCGAAGAAGTCGGACAGTCGTTTGCAGTCACGCGCGAACGCATCCGCCAAATAGAAGCCAAAGCGCTGCGCAAGTTGCGTCATCCATCCCGCTCGAGGAAGTTGCGAGCGTTCATGGATGGAGTCAGGGACTAGCTACTAAGCTCCTGAGCTTCTAAGCTACAAGGCGCGGCCTGATGGTCGCGCCTTTTTGTTTTTCTCCTCGAATTCTTGCATCCTATGCGTCGCTCGGCATCCTGAAGCGGAGGAGGGCTCCCGCGCGTTTTCTCCAGCGCGGGAAACCGAAGTCGAAAGATCTTTTGTTTTTCTGTAGTTTGACAACACCTCCGATTACATCTACATTGTGATACTAATGCTAGGTGAATTCGAATACCTACTGCTGAGTGCTGCTGTCCGATTGGGAGACGACGCATATGGCGCATCGATTCGACGCGAGGTCGAGGATGCGACTGGCCGGCGTTGTTCGATTGGCGCCCTATACACAACACTCGATCGCCTGCAGAAAAAAGGTTTGGTGAAAACGTGGATGGGACCGTCCACTCCTGAACGCGGCGGACGCGCCAAGCGCATGGTCGCTGTCACTCCAAACGGAGTTCGCGCGGCATGTGATTTTTACAGTGCGGTTAAGCGCGCAAGTCGCGACCTCTCCTGGAGCGCGGAGCGAGCAAAAGGTTGAGCCATGAATCGAGTATGCCGGTGGTTAACGAATCTCCTTTGCCGAACGCTCGAAAAGAACGAGCGCGAGGCAGTTCGCGGCGACCTTGTGGAGTTAGGCCAGAGCGGCTCACGGGCTTTGCGCGATGTCCTTGGTCTTGTCGTGAGACGGCAATTTGCGGTCTGGAGTGACTGGCGACTTTGGCTAGTGCTGGTAACTGCGATAGTGCCCATTACCATGCTGCTCTCCATCGTCTCGTCCGAGAAGCTCGGGATCGGTTCTGTGTATGGCTGGCTCTACTTCAGCAACTGGGATTCGCGCCTGCTACACGAGCGCGCATTCTGGTATGTGCTCGCGGATTCATTTTGGTTTCTTTGCGGAAGGTGTCTAACTGTGGGTTGCTGGGCGTGGTCGGCCGGATTTCTGCTGGGCCGAAGTGTTCTTTTCAAAAGAAAGCCTTGTCTTGTTGGGACTCTGTTCTGCGTCGGCCTTCTGTTGGGGGCTCTCGAAGGCGAGCCAGCATACTTCCGTCTTCTCTTCAGCATGATTCATCGAACGCTTCCCAGCGCGCGTTTTCTAGTAACGAAAGACCCGGTTTCGGCCTACCTCGTTTATCGCACAGTTCTGCCGCTTGTCGCCGCGGCAGTCTTTGTGGCGCTACCGGCTGTCTTGGGAATGCTACAAGACCGGAGTGTTCGTCCCAGAATGGGAACGTTCATGTTTCTTGCGACGGCAAGCTTGATTGGTATTGCTCTTCAGGTACCCGGTCTCATTTTTCTGATACTGCTCAAGATGGGAATGCGTCCGGAAACATGGCAGGCTTGGCCGTCGCTCGTGCATTCCATCGTCGAGTTGCTGCTAATCGTTTCCTACTGGCCAGCAGCATATCTGCTGATCAAAGTTGCATTTCGTTTGAGCGGAAAGCTGAAGCTCATTGCTGCGTATTAGAAAGCTCCCAGTCGTCCGATTTAAGGAGGTGTACAGATGAACTCAAAGTGGCTGCGCACGCCGTTGTCGATCCTTCTCCTTTTTGCGACTGCACTCGCTGCTGCAGACGAACCTGTTACAGACACAACGTTGATACGAGCACAGGATCGAAAGCCGGCACCAAGCTTCACGCTCAAGGATTCATTCGGCAAAACTGCTAAGTTGAGAAATTACGCCGGTAGAGTTCTCGTCCTCGATTTCTGGGCTACGTGGTGCACAGGGTGCAAACAGGAGATTCCGTGGTTTTCTGAATATCAAAAGACCTACGGTCGGCGTGGCCTCTCGATCGTCGGCGTGGCGATGGACGATGGTGGCTGGAAAGTGGTAAAGCCGTATTTAGGCACGCATCAAATTCCCTACCGCATGCTCGTCGGCGACGCTGCAACTGCCAAACAATACGGGATCCAAAACTTGCCCGACACATTCGTGATCGACCGCCGCGGAAGAATCGCTGCGGCTTACCAAGCGCGACTTGTGGATCGAGATGAGCTTGAGGCGAGTATAAAGAAGTTGTTGTCAGAAAAGTAAACACAGCTTTTCCGACTAGCCTCCCAGAGCTATTACTGCATTACAGCCGATATCCAACCAGCGTTCCCGGCGCGGTCTGCAGGAAGAGCATATCGGCGATATCGTCAACTGCGTACGCCGGCTCATTCTCCTTCCCGAGGTTCACGTGCGCCTGCGGCTGTGCTGTGCTCTTGTCGATCTGCAGCAGGACGTTTCCATGTCCATCGGGTGCCTTGGTCAGCATGAAGACGAATCCAGGAACATCCAGCGAAGCTTTGAAGCGTTTAGTTGCTAGTGCGGCTGACTGACGCGAGTAACCCTCGAGCTGTTTGCCGCCTTGGCTATATGCCGCCGCGAGTTGCCCAGTGACTTGCTGCGTCGCGGGATCAGAAGATTGCCGTGAGGCTTGAGCGAAGGCGTCGCCGTAGGCGGAAGCAGCGGCGCCATAGAGGCCGGCCCGAACTGCGTTAACAGCGTAGAGCGCGCGCAGTAACCCGGGAAGCTGCGGCGCCGGGTAATACGCCTGCCGCTTGATTTGTCCGTCCCTGCCGACGATTACAAGATTTTGCGGAGAGCTGAGAACGATGCCTTCCGCGCGAATTTCCATTGCGGTCGGATCCTCGCCACCTTGCAGCTTGATCTCGCTGCTAATTGCCTTGAAAGCGCCGGCCTCGCGATCGATTGCGTACAGCCGATGGTCGCGGTTGGCAAAAACGTAGAGGGTCTTTCCTTCTATTGCATGGTGCAGGTAATAACGCGCGGCATTGTACCCGTCTTCATTTGAGCTCAATGGCTTGCCACTCTCGATAGCATCTTTGTATCGCGGCTCCCCGGTTCCAAGATCGAGAATGTTGACCTCAGCGTTAATCGTGGCGTCAGGACGCGATATATAGAGCAGGCCCGTGGGCGTCAGTTCGGCATAGGAGAGCTGGCCTTTGATCTTGGCATCCTTCTTCAACCGCAATGATGCGGTGGAGACATCTAAAACGTTGATGAACGTACGCGATTCAGCGTCGACCGCCAGCACTACCGTATTTCCGGCGATCATGGCGTCGATTACGTTGCCGTGCATTCGTACCGGTTTGGGAGCGATGGTTGTGCCGTCCTCGTAGCGAGCAACATTGAGTCCTGTCTGCACGACTCCGTTCACTACACGACGGCTGCCGGTCGCCTCATTTTCCGGAGGCGCCTCAGGCAACATGACGATCCCGGCTGGATGTTGAACAATGTCGTGAATCCAGCCGTCTATCTTCGCCGGTTGCCCCCACAGGGGCTGACCGTCCGCCAGACGATATGCCATCATGCTGTCATTGAAACTCACGTAAATGCGATCGTTTTTGTCAATTGAAGGATAGAGCCGCACATGTCTTGCAACCATGCCCATGCGTCCGGTCGGGAGCGTCGCCGACCAGCGAATGGTTCCGCTTCGCGCATCGAGGCCGCGCAGGCCCATGAGGGTGTGCACGACGATCATGTCGGGTCCGGCCTGCAGTACTTCCAGTTCAGTACCCTCGGAGGCGAGGCGCGTGAGTCCCTGCATTAGCGCTCCGAAGCCTCGGCGCTTGGGCTGCTCGGTCTGCGTAAACAATGATTCGTTCATCCACAGTTGCTGCCCCGTAGTTAAGTCGAAAAGCGCTACCGCAGCCGGACCAGCGGCGCGCTGTCCATGGACGAGAAATGTGCCACTCTGAGGCAAAACGCGACGAGTGATGACTCGCGTAAAATCCAACTTCCGGGAATCGAAAACAACAGCGCCGGTTACCGGATCAAAGATCATCGTTGTGCCCTCGCGCACCGCTTCCATCAGAAGCGAGCCCTCGACGGGATGAATGCTATCGGCCGGAAGTCCGGCCAATTCCGGTTTCTCCCATGCAGCTCGGCCGCGATCGATATCGATGCCTGAGAGCGCATTGTCGGTTGAAACGAGGAGTGCGCCGGCGGGCGTGACCTGCTGCCAGCGTATGTTCCCGTTCACTCTTACGGTCCAAGCGGCCGCTGCCGAGGAGGGCGGCGAAGTATTGGTTTGCGCGTGAGCACTAGCGCCGAGTGCGAAAGCCAAAGCGAATGAAATCATCGTGCGGACACAACGAGTCGCCGAGAGCGTCATGACAATCTCCATTTGAGGGATTGGACCGGGGGACAGGCCTCATGTTCCCCGATGTTGACTGCAGGCGCAAAGCACGGAGAGACATGTACTCTCACGGCATGATGATTCGAAGCTACACTCTATTGCGACTAGATCGGGCGCATTCCTGATTTCGAACGTGCCGGTCCATGCGTAGACTTCCGCCGAGTTCCCCGTGGCAGTTTTAAGCCCACAGACCTAGAATCGAACCATGGAAGATCGCCGTCCATTGCGCCTTACTGAGCAGGTAAAGGCTGCAGGTTGAGCGTCGAAGCTGAGTCCGGCGGCGCTGGACGCGGTGCTTGGGAAATTAGCCCGGCAACATGACGAAAACCTGCTAGTCGGCTTCGATACCGCCGACGACGCAGCCGTATACCGGCTCTCGGACGATCTCGCTCTCGTACAAACCGTCGATTTCTTCACGCCCATCGTCGATGATCCCTTCATTTTTGGCCAGATTGCGGCAGTGAATTCGTTAAGCGATGTGTATGCAATGGGCGGCGAGCCAATGACGGCGCTCGCGATCTCCTGCTTCCCGGAAGGCGGCGATCTCGAGATACTCGGCCGGATGCTCGCCGGCGGACTATCAAAGATGCAGGAGGCAGGGTGCATCGTTGCCGGGGGCCACAGCGTGCGTGATCCCGAAATGAAACTGGGTTACTCCGTGACCGGGCGCGTGCATCCGAAGAAGTTCTGGGCGAACTCAAAGGCCAAAGTAGGCGACGCGCTCGTGCTTACCAAGCCGATCGGCACCGGAGTGATTTCAACGGCTATCAAGAAGGGCAAAGCCAAGCAGGAGTGGATCGATGGCGCTGTAGCCTCAATGACCAAGTTGAATCAGCGTGCAGTTCAGGTGGTTCATCAAGGCGGCTTCACGGTTCATGCTGCAACTGACATCACCGGCTTCGGAATGGTCGGCCATGCGCGAGAGACGGCTGTAGGCAGCAAAACCACAATTCGCATTGAAGCTAAATTGATCGAACTTCTGCGCGGTGCACTGGAATGCGTTCGAGCCGGGTTCATCCCCGGCGGTCTCAAGACAAATCGTGAGTTTGCAGAATCGTGCGTCGCTTACAAAGGCAATGTTTCGGAGGAACTCAAGACGCTCCTCTACGATCCACAAACCGCAGGTGGTTTGCTGCTATCGGTTCCCAGCGAGATCACAAAGGGTGTGATCGCAGCGATGGAAGTTGCGGGAGTCCCTGCGGTGCGCATCGGCGAAGTGCTGCCGAAGGGTGAGAAGCCAATAGAAGTTATTTAGAACAACCAGTGTTGTGTCCTGGCGATTCTTGAGTTGTGAGACAGGATGTGTCACCTTTCTGTTCATGCCTAGCATCAACCTGCGTCAGCTTCGTGACACTCGCAAGCTTAAGGCGTGGCTTCGCGCCGGCAAGACCGTCGAGCTTCGCGAGCGTGATCGAGTGATTGCGCACATCGTGCCGCGCAATCCAGAGAGGAAGAAAGTTCCCTATCCAGACTTCGCAGCGATGCGAAAAGAGATCTTTGGAGACCGTACTCTTCCGGGAGCTGACCTTCTTATCGAGGAGCGTGGGCGGTATTGAACGTTTAGTCGGTTAGCTGTTCACTGCTACCTCCATGTATTTAACAGATGCCCAGTCCCGCACGCGCGGTATGCATGTCATTAGCAGGAACTCTGGGATTGAAGACTCGCTAAGAGTTGCTGTACTTCACTCCAGATTTCGCCGTTGACGGGAACTCCCCGTTCCATACTCTCGCGCCGAATCTTCAGCACTTGCTCTCCTGGATAGCGTACCGGCAACTCAGTCAAAGGTGTGGAGGCGCGCAGGTCTGCGATGATCCGGTTCACGATCTCTTCACCCGCTCCGAGCACTGCTGGATCAATCGCGATAAAGACCTGCGAAAGATTAGTCTCCCGCTCAGCCTCACCAGCAATCTCATGCGTCGCCTTGCCACCGGACAACATGCTCGCGATCATGTCGAGCATCAGCGCTAATCCTGAGCCTTTCCAATATCCAATTGGCAGCGGCCGCTTTGAGCGTTCTATCTCCGCGGGATCGCGCGTCAGCTCGCCTTCGCGCGTGAAGCCTCCCGGCACCGGCAGCATCTGGCCTTTCAGGCGATAAGACTCAATCGCCCCATAGGAAAATTGCGACGCGGCCATATCGAGCACGACGTGTCCTTCCCGTCTTGGCACGGCGATGATGATGGGATTATTCCCCAACCGCGGATCGCTCGCGCCCCAAGGCGGCAAGTTCGGCATCGTGTTCGTCCAGCAGATGCCAATCACGCCCGCATCAGCGGCCTGCCAGCCGTAGTTGCCGCCGCGCATCCAGTGGTTCGTGTTGCGCAAAGCAGCGCAGGCGATTCCATGTTCGTGAGACAGATCAACAGCGCGCTGCATGCAGTGGTACGCGTTAAGATTGCCGGGGCCGCGCTGCCCATCCCATCTTTCGAATGCTCCAAAACGTGAGACTAGCTTGGGCACCGCATGCGGATCGACTAAGCCGCTGCGGATGCCGCGCACGAAGCGTGG
>DATLKS010000988.1:0-1841 GCA_035538255.1 Terriglobales bacterium | reverse complement strand
TAGGTGCAAGCGGTGTAAGCGAGAAAAAGAAATCTGTCAGAAGATGGCGGCGGGAAAGGAATCGGTCGATAGCGCGACGGTAAATCCGGTTGGCGAAGCTTTTTCCCCCTGGTTCAAATGAGAAATTGCGCCGAACGGCGGTTCCTGCCTGCAATAACCGTCCAAGAACGACGTTAGAGCAGAGGTGCATGTGATGATGACCGTCCAGTCGCTGCGGTGCCCCGCCATAAAGACGAGCGAATTCATCCAATTGCGCCGATACGACGTGCTCAAACGACCGGATAAGTTCCGGATAAAACACCACTGGGGCGAAACGATGCCGCCGCAAACGCCGCGCGATCCTTTGCTGATGCTCTTGAAGCATCGCTGGATAGCTTTGCCCCGAGAACAGCGTCGTGAAGTTGAGATGAAGGCCAGCGTCGATGCCGCGTTCTCGGGCCAAGGCAGCGGCGCGCTCGGAATCCTCCATGAACACCATCGCGCTGACTGAAGAGATACATCCTCGTTCCCAGCATTCAAAAATCCGGTCAGTTGTTTCGCGGCTTCGTCCCCAGTCGTCGGCGTTGATAATGAGGCTGCCGCCATTAAGCACCTCGACCGACGCACACCGAGCCACTGCCGCGCTTGATTCGTCCGCGAAGATCATAATGCAGCCTCTGGCGGTCCATTACAGAGAAGGATTGCGGCTGGAGCCGCAGCCGGCCGTAGCTGGCAATCCGTCGCAGGCGACCGGCCTCCTGTTCCCTTTGAACAGAAGGCTCTTTAGCCTCTGCATCTGCTCGTGCTTGCGAAATGCAACCATCTCACGAGGAATTGGCCTCTCCAGGCGCTGAACCGCTGCCCAGATGTAACCCGACCCTAAAGCGAGCCCGCCCACGAGAATGGGACGACGGGTCATTTGGTAGGCAAATCTGAATAACTCCCAAACTGGATGGCCGCCGAACGCATAGTCCTTGACTCCTTGGCTGAACCTGGCCGCCAGCTCGCCGCGCACGGCCGTTCCTATCTCTCGATGGTGCTTGCAGACCTTCTCGGTAAATGTTCGCGTCTTCCAGCCCTTCATCCTCGCGGCTAGTACCGCGAACTGATCTATACCCCCAGCTTTGACGGGTACATAGCCGCCGATGTCTTCGAAACACAAGCGCCGAAACAACTGGCAGGCACCCGAGACGTGCTCGATGCTTGTAAAGCGATAGTCATAGGTTTGGTGTGAGCCGTCCTCAAATGGCGTGCCCACCAACCCAAGGCGTGGATCCTCGGCAAGTTTGACAAGCAGGAGGGAAAAATAGTCGGGACCAAAGGAAATATCGGCATCCATACTGCCAATAGCGTCGTACTCGAGATTCTTAACACGTGCGTAACCGGCATTGAAGGCGTAGACTTTCCCGGCAAAATCCCGTTTATCACGCTGAGGCATTCGGACCAGTTCGATCCATGGGTACTCAGCAGAATATTTCTCCACAACTTCGTCAGTGCCATCCGTTGAACCGTCGCTGACGATGACCCATTTGATCGGCCGCACTTTTTGCGCAACGACAGATTTTATGAGTAGTTCGACAAATTGAACTTCATCTCGCGCCGGTGTAACGAGCACATACTTAAGCATGAGCGTAATGAAAACCTCTTGCTCTAAGCCACAGCCGGCTGAGGGTTATGGGCTGCAACAGAGCTACCCTCGGCAGCATTGCCTGACAAAAACCGCGACACTTCAGTCGCGACATGGAGTTGCTGCCCAGGTGTAAGTTGCGGAAACATTGGCAGCGAGATTCCGGTTGCTGCCAGTCTCTCAGAAACGGGGAAATCACCTTGAGAATAGCCGTGCAATCGATATGCTTCTTGAA
>DATLKS010000987.1:0-1836 GCA_035538255.1 Terriglobales bacterium | reverse complement strand
CGATTCCTATCCGCACCAATTGAGTGGAGGCCAGCGGGCGCGGGTATTGATTGCGCAAGCGATATCGTGCGGGCCGTCACTGATTGTGGCCGACGAACCGAATGCTTCTCTTGATCCGGAAACGCAACGGGAAATTCTTTCGCTTTTCCGGGATCTCCGGGACAAGTTCAATCTCTCGATGATCTGGATCACGCACAATCCACTGCTGTTGGAAGGATTCGCGGATCGCGTGCTGGTCTTGTACGCAGGCCGCGTGGTTGAAACAGGACCGGCCAGCAGCGTGCTTTCGTCTCCGCGTCATCCGTACACGCAAGCGCTGCTGCAGTGCTTGCCACCGAGGATTGAAAATGGCTTCGCAAATTATAAGCAATATCTTCCGGTGATTACCGGCGAAGCGCACGGTTCGGTTGCTACGTCGGAAGAATGCCGCTGCCTGTTTGCGCCTCGCTGCATGGAACGCATGGTTATCTGCACGGAGCGTGAGCCGGAAATGATTCAGCTCAGCAGTACGCACGGAGCTTCGTGTTTCAAGCATGTTGATTAGTGGAGTTTGAGGCACTACGTTTGGAACCACTGCTCAGAGCGGAAAACGTCGCGAAACGATACCAGAGCGGTGGTGCGTTCGGGCCCAGGCGGGAAGTTCGTGCTTTGGCCGGAGTGACATTTTCAATTTTTCCTCGAACCACGCTTGCCGTGGTGGGTCCATCGGGTTCTGGAAAAAGCACGCTGGCGCTGTGCTTGGCCTGTCTGGAGCCTGTGAGTTCCGGAAGAATCTGGCTTACTCGGACCGAGATTACGGCCCTGAATGCGGAGCAGCAACGCGCCATACGGCCGACTATCCAGATGGTGTTCCAGGATCCCGCGAGCTCGCTCAATCCACGAATGAGCGCACTGGAGCTGGTGTCAGAGCCGTTTAATATTCAGAACCGCTTCGACAAACCGGAGAGGCGCGACAGGGCTTACGATTTGCTGCAGCGAGTTGGCCTGCCTCGAGAAAAAGCGGCCTGGCGGCCGGATGAGTTCAGCGGTGGACAGCGCCAGCGCATCGCGATAGCCCGCTCACTGGCGCTGGAGCCAAAGCTCCTGATTCTCGATGAGGCGCTCTGCGCGTTGGACTGTTCGGTCCAGGCGCAAATCGCCAACCTCTTGTTTGATCTACAGGCCTCGCTTGGGTTGACGTACATGTTCATCACCCACGATCTGGCGATGGCAGCCCACCTGGCCGATGAAATCGCGGTGATGGAGCGCGGTCACATCGTGGAGCTGGGGGCCGCGCGGAGTGTTGTGAATGCACCACAGCACGCGGTCACGCGGCGATTACTTCTTGCCGCACCCGGCCCCAGCAACTCGGCGCTTGAACCGCAGGCAGTCCGATGAATTACTTTTTGCGCAGACTGCTCCAGGGAGTGCTGCTCCTCATCGTAGTGTCTTTCCTTACGTTTCTTTTCTCCACACTGGCGCCAGGAAATTATCTCGATGAGATGCGGCTAAATCCGCAAATTTCTTCGGCGACATTGGCGGCCTTGCGCTCGCAGTACCAGCTTGATCAGCCGCTGCCGATCCGTTACGCGCGATGGATGAATTCGATTGCGCATGGCGAACTGGGCTACTCGTTCGCTTACAACAGTCCGGTGGCGCCGCTGATGTGGATTCGCGCACGAAACACTCTACTGCTCACGATAACGGCCACGCTGCTCGCGTGGGGCCTGGCTCTGCCACTGGGAATCTGGAGCGCGGAGAGGCGCGGACGTTTGCCAGACCGAGCGCTTTCCTGGGCCACATCCACATTATTTGTGATTCCGGATCTTGTGCTCGGTCTTGGCTTGTTGATTCTGA
>DATLKS010000986.1:0-1862 GCA_035538255.1 Terriglobales bacterium | reverse complement strand
CGCGTCGATCGACGACGAACAGCCGGTCGAGACGACTTGGCTTGTGCCGCGCAACCCCAACAGCACAGAGATGTAGCCGGAGCACGAAATATGGATTCGATTACATTGAACCGTCGGCAGCCGATATCGCCGCCATGAGTGAGGATGACTTTCATGAGTTCTCTGACGACGTGCTCGCCTCTCCGCTTCGCTGCCATTCGTTCAACGGCCTGATTCGCCGTCCCGATCTGAAAGTGGTTGGCGGGCAAGTCTCGCTCTCGGCACTGAGCGACTATCTGGAACCGTGTCTGGCTCGTTGCGGCAAGCTCGGCGCATCGGTCGTAGTGTGGGGCAGCGCAGGCTCACGCAATGTTCCTGACGGCTACTCCCGCCAACGCGCCGAGGAGCAGATCGCCGGCTTTCTTCGCATGGCAGGCGATGTTGCCCGCCGCCATAATCTTGTCGTTGCCATCGAGCCGTTGCGGCGCAAAGAAAGCAACATCCTGAACACCGGCGCCGAGGCCCTCAAGATGGTGCGCACGGTGAAGCACTCCAACGTGCGCATGATCATCGACTACTTCCATATGCGGGAAGAAAACGAGGAGCCGCGCATCGTCGAAATAGCGCGGCGCGAGATCGTGCACATGCACTTCGCCAATCCTCATGGACGCCTCTGGCCCCACGACCTCTCGGAGGACGATCAGTACACAACCTTCTTCGACTATGTCAGGAAGACCGGGTACTCCGGCGGCATATCGATCGAGGGAAAAGGCTCATTCGAGGCGGACGGCGCAGCCAGTCGAGAATTCTTCCGGAAAGCTTTGGCCTAACACGGAATAACATCGGCAAGATCGCCAACAGCCAGACGCGGGATTGCAGCTAAGACGTCAATCACAGACATCGCGCTATTCGATCGATAGAAGCTCGATCTCATACACCATATCTCCCGGCGGATTGAACCGGTTAGCCGGCCTCACTCCATACGCGAGCGCGGCGGGAATCCAGAAACGCGCTCTCTCGCCCGTCACCATCATAGAAAGAGCTTCGCGCAAGCCGAGCGGCATCATGGCAACATTGACCAGCGCAGGATGCTTTCCCATGACTGTGGATTCGAAGAGCCGGCCATCGCTGCGCCACGCTGACAAATGCGCAGTCACTTTGCTCGTAAGCGTAGGATGAACGCTGCCATTCCCGTTTTGCAACACAATATATGCGAATCCCGAAGCTGTTTTTGACGCAGTCGGCGGTGGTTGCTTTACATCGGGTGTCGGTGGAGCTTTCAGAATCGAGAGAAGCTTGAGATCGAAGGTCAAATCCTTATGCGGAGGCTCTTCGTCCTCCGGTCTTCTCTGCATGTGGTGATGACCTTCGTGGAAGGTGAGGTCCTCTGGAATCCACAGACGGCGCTGTTCGCCGACCACCATCTCTTTTAGCGCCTCAGATATTCCCATGATGGCCTCATTGAGGCAGAGCACGTCGGCATCGTTCATCGTCGTCGATGTCGAAAAGAGAGTGCCATCGGTTTTCCAGGCAATAAAGCTGACGGTCACACAGTCGTTATCAAGTGGACGTTGCATGCCTGTGCCCGGCTGCAGAACCTTCATGGCCAGACCGGAAAGCATGACTTGCGCGTCGGCAGGAGGAGCAGCAACATCCGGCGGCGCAGTGATGACGCGTCCGGTTCGCGTGACCTCGGCAGGAGCTGTGCTCGGCTGCTGTGCAAACATCACGGGTGCTGTGATGAGCCATGCCCCAAAGACAGTCGCCCACCAGCGCAGGTCTCGAAAGCAAGTGTTGAAGGGATTGTTCATTCTCATTGCGTCGAATTAGCTGCCGCCGACACGGGCAGTTTCGGCTGCGTCCCACAATTGGAGCCACATGCG
>DATLKS010000985.1:0-2363 GCA_035538255.1 Terriglobales bacterium | reverse complement strand
CTAACGGTGGACAAGGCCACAGGCCGAGTCACAGTTGTTGACAAGGATCTGAACCAGGAGGTCGTAAAGCAAGCCGAAATTGCCGGAGTGGAAGAGCGCGGCACCAACAACGTTCAGAAAGAAATCGAGACAGGACGCGTTATACCTGTGAGCCTCGACGATACTCATCTCGACGAGAACAATGGCGTGCGTACCGTGTTGCGATTAACGGGATGGATCGCCGACATTCCCATCGAACAACGATTGATCCTGTATCAGGGCTTGAAGCGACTAGACATTGAAAATAGCCTTGACTGGAAAGAGCCCCGCTTTCTGAACATCGAGCAACTACTTCCGCTCGGACGCCAGCACGTCGAGATGGAATACGGCATTCCGTTCGGCGCGAACTCGGTTAGTAACATCATGCCCGGCGCCGGTCCGCACTCGGGTGATGAGATTCAGCCAGAGGCCTGGAAGGAATACCGCGCTATTCAGTCCTGGGCATTCGCCGGTGACCAACAGTGGGGCCTCACGCTCGCTGCTGATCATCAACTAGTGAAGCTCGAAGACGGATTAATTCGCGCCAACATGATTCGCGGCCAGCGCTACACCTCGGCCAAGATCGTGCGCGATGATGAAGTTACCTCCATTCACTTCCCAGCTCCGGGTCATTATGTCTTCAGGTACTCCATCAGTTCGGGCGCGGGAGACTGGAAATCTCAGAAGTCTTATCGCGTCGGAATGAATTTCACAAATCCGCTGGTTCCAGTCAGCGTGATCGACGATATCTCAGCGAAATCTCTGCCCCCGACCAATTCCTTTTTTGCAGTGCAAGGAGACAATCTTGTTCTCAGCGCGGTGAAGAAGGCTGAAGGTACCGATCCGTCGATCGTCGTCAGGATGTACGAAATTCTAGGCTCAAAAGCGGAAACGCCTGTTACTTTTTTGGGAAACCACCCGCAGTTCCGGAACTCGAATCTGCTGGAAGAGGATTCAGGACGCGGCGAGGAGCGAATGCTTCGGATCGATCCCTTCGAAATCAAGACGATCAAGCTGCCGCAAGTGCCAAAAGAGGGTCGCGAACGACGAGTTGTCGCGCGAGCGCACGAATGACCCTGGGACTCAGCTATCGAACTATGAGGTGGGTAATCGCTGCCTGGCTCACGCTGTCAACCGCCCTGAACCTCATCGACCGCCAGACACTCTCGATTCTTGCCCCATTTTTACGCGATAGGTTTCATCTCAGCATCCAGAGCTATTCTCACGTGGTCACCGCTTTTCTCGCCTCGTACACGGTTATGTACGCTGTCGGCGGACGGTTCGTTGACTGGATTGGCGAGCGTGTGGGCATGGCGGCTTGCATCCTGTGGTGGTCGGCGTGCACGATGCTGACTGCGCTGGTGCAGGGAGCATTGAGCCTCGGCATCGTTCGCTTTTTGCTTGGCCTCGGAGAACCTGCAAATTATCCAGCCGCATTGCGTGCCACAACAGTCTGGTTTCCCAAATCGGAACGAGGCTTGCCAATCGCTCTTTTCTCTTCCGGAAGCGCGGTCGGTAACGTGCTCGCTCCTCCCCTGATCGCCCTCATTACTTTGCGAATGGGTTGGAGAGCTGCATTTCTGCTGCCAGGGTTGCTCGGGGTCATCTGGGTTGCGATTTGGCTGCTGATTTATCGGTCGCCCCAAGTGTTTCCCGGTTCCCCGGTCAGTGGTGTGCCCGGCTTACGCGACGAAACTGCCATCACTGATGCGAGCGCCCGCGCGCCATGGCTGGCTCTGTTACGCCGGCGCAACGTCCTGGCGCTGGTGGTATCGCGCTTCATATCAGACCCGGTCTGGTACTTCTACGTGTTCTGGATTCCGGAATACCTGAAGCGCGAGCGTGGGTTCAGCTTGAGCGACATCGGCCTGTATGCCTGGATCCCTTTCGTCGCCGGTGCTGCAGGAGGTATGACGGCTGGCTGGATCTCCGACGTGCTGATTGCACGAGGAATCGCTCCCGTGCGAGCTAGAACGACAGTGTTGTACGCCGCCGCAGTACTCGCTCCTCTCGGAATGCTGACAGCTCGAGTCCGTTCGGCTGCCGCGGCAATTTTTCTCATCGCCGTAATGGCCTTTGTCGTGTATTGCTGGTTCATCAACACTGCTGCGATTATTCCCGACGTTGTTTCCGATCATGTAGTTGGCTCCGTTTTAGGATTCGTGGGAACGGCCGGCAGCTTGAGTGGCGCTCTGTTTTCGCTGCTAGTCGGATATCTGCTGGCTCATTACTCTTACAGGCTGGCGTTCACGTTGGCTGGATCGATGCATGTTGTGGCGGCTTTACTTCTGCGATTGCTGCTGAAAACGGACGCGGATGGCGCGCTGCCAACCCTCGATCTGGCT
>DATLKS010000984.1:0-7546 GCA_035538255.1 Terriglobales bacterium | reverse complement strand
ACCTCTCGCGATGAAGGCAACGTTCTCGCCACTGCGATCACTGCATCTCTCGCGTTAATCACTGCAGCAGTTGTAGGACTCGCAACGATTCCATTCCTGACCAAGCGAATCGCGGCCGAGCATCTGCGCTTCAACGTGCGTTATGAGCTGACGAGAGAAGGAATCATTTACCTCGTCGCGGTGCTCGTGATTGGTATCGCCGCACTCAACACAGGAAATAACCTGCTCTTCATCGTAGTGGCTGCCATGCTGTCAGCGGTATTGGTGTCAGGCATCGCCTCGACCATTGTCCTGTTTGGACTAAGTCTCCGTCTGGCTATACCCGAGCACGTCTTCGCGAACAAGCCGTGCACCGGCGTTGTGACGGTGCGAAATGACGGACGCGTACCCTCGTTTTCGGTAAGCGTCGTGCCCGAGATTCCGAACCTGAAGCATCGCTGGAAGTGGCAGCGGACTGAGATCGGATTTCCGCCATTCCGATCCACTGACCGCCAATGGTTCCGCATTCCCGACTTTCAGCTCAGGAAACTTCCACCCGAGAAGCGCAAACCGTCTATCTTCAGCGGACTGGTTTATTTCCCATATCTGCCCAGCCGGCACTCAGAATCTGCCACTGTCGAATTAATTTTTCCGCGACGCGGACAGTATTTGCAAAACGCCCTCGGTCTTGCAACACGGTTTCCCTTCTCCTTCTTAATCAAAACACGCCTAATGCCGTTTGAGCGTGAGCTAGTCGTGCTGCCCGAAGTTGACGATACGGAGCAGTCGCTGAGAATTCTTCCAGCACTGCGCGGCGAATTCGAAATCTTTGTGGCCGGCAGGAGCAACGATCTTTATCGTCTGCGCGAGTTCGCGGCCGGAGACTCGGCCCGGCATATCGACTGGAAAGCAACAGCACGCTCGCAAACGGTGATGGTGCGTGAGTTCACGCGCGAAGACGAACGAAAGCTGAAGATCGTCTTCGACAACCCCGGGCCTGCAGACGTAAGCGAAGAACAGTACGAGTCGGCGGTGAAATTGACAGCATCGCTGGCATGGCACTTCAGCAATCGCGATACGGAGATCAGCTTTGCCGCTCCTGGTTATCCCGGTAGTCGCGATGCTCTTGGCTTCCTGAAATATCTCGCTATTGTTGAGCCCCAGGCGCAAGCGCTGCCGCTGGAAAGCTTGATGACGCCTGGTTCTTATAACGTGGTGATCACCGCACGTCCGCGAGGCTCGATCCCAACCCAGCTCTGGACCGGTTCATATTTCATCTTTGTGGGAAAGGTCAGGTGAGATGCTGGAGAGTGTTAAAATCCGAGCAATTCCCGCCCCTTATGTTTTCCTTCGGAGTAGCCAGCAATCTTAGAAAAATCGTCGGCGCCGATGCCGTGCTCGATCGTCCCGAAGACCTCATGCTCTATGAGTACGATGGCTCGCTTGCGCGCGGACTTCCACGATACATAGTGTTTCCGCAAAGTACTCAGCAGGTTTCGGAGATCGTGAAGGTGGCAAATCGAGAAGGGCTTGCCATTGTCCCTCGAGGGGCAGGTACTGGACTCAGCGGAGGCTCAATCGCGCGAAAGGGAGGAATCATTCTTGCATTTGCGCGCATGAATCGCATTTTGGAAATCGATATTCCTAATATGCGCGCCACCGTCGAGCCGGGCGTGGTGAATCTCGAGCTTAGTAATGCGCTGGCTCCGCACGGCTTCTACTTTGCCCCCGATCCCTCAAGTCAGAAGGCATGCACGATCGGCGGAAACGTGGCCGAGAATTCAGGTGGACCGCATACCCTCGCGAATGGCGTGACCGTGAATCACGTCACCGGTCTGGAGGTCGTGCTGGCCGACGGCCGCATCGTCCAGCTTGGCGGCAAAGCCGCTGCGGCTGCGGGCTACGATCTAACGGGATTCTTTGTCGGATCAGAGGGAACGCTCGGAATTGCCACAGCTATCACGGTAAAGATCACGCGATTGCCCGAGGCTGTGGCCACGCTGCTGGCCATCTACGACGACGTGCAGGATGCCGCCAATACCGTAGTCGCCCTTACATCGGAGTGCATCACGCCGGCGGCGATCGAGATGCTTGATGGCTGGACTCTGCGTGCAGTGGAAGCTGCGGTTCATGCTGGATATCCGCTCGATTCGGCTGCTGTACTTCTCATCGAACTGGAAGGTTTGCGCGAGCTCGTCGATGAGCACGCGGAGATCGTGTCAAAACTCTGCCGTCGCAGTGGAGCTCGCGAAATCAAGCGAGCTCGCGACGAAAGCGAACGCCAACTCTTGTGGAAAGGCCGCAAGACGGCCTTCGGAGCGATTGGACGCGTTTCGCCTTCGTACTACGTGCAAGATGGCGTGATTCCGCGCACCCGCATTCCCGAAACCTTGAGCAAAATCGATGAGATCAGCAAAAGGTATTCACTGACTATCGGGAACATCTTTCATGCGGGCGATGGAAATTTACATCCACTAATTCTCTTTGACGCCCGCGATCCCGACCAGACGCAACGAACACTCGACGCTGGCCGCGAGATTCTCGAATTCTGCATTGGGGTTGGCGGCTCGATCACGGGAGAGCACGGCGTAGGCATGGAAAAGCAGGACCTCATGTGCGCCCTCTTCTCGGATTCCGAATTGGAATTGATGAAGCGCCTGCGCAATTGTTTCAATCCTAATTCGGTTCTCAATCCGCAAAAAATTCTGCCGTCGGCGAGGACCTGCCGCGAAACTGTTACACCTGGTCATGCCAGCCTCGAGGCTCCGGTTTCGGTGGCGCCGGAGCTGCAGTGAGCCATACCTCAGCCATGCAGCCGGATATCGGCGCCCGGTTCGAACGCCTGTTGGGTGCGCAGTTGGCTCTATCTGATCGGCCGACGCTAGAGCGCTACGCAATCGAGAGTGTTCCTCCCGCCATCGTGCTCCGACTGGAGAACGTGGAGCAGATCGCGGCGGTCCTGAGAATTGCCAATGAAGAAAACTGGTCGGTCGTTCCGTTTGGCGGCGGAACGCGACAACATGTTGGCCGGACTCCGGAGGCAGTGGATCTCGTTCTGGCAATGGATCGCATGAATGAAATCGAAAACTATGAGCCCGGCGATCTGACGATTTCTGTTCAAGCTGGAGCGAGGGTGAATGAGGTGACAAAGGCTTGCTCCGCACATCGCCAACTACTGCCGATCGATACTCTCCCCGGCTCGAGCGTGGGAGGATCGCTGGCCACAGCGGTTTCCGGTCCGCTCCGTGCCGGGTTTGGGGGTCTCCGGGATTTCTGCATCGGTATCAGTTTCATTTCCGGTGATGGCGTGAGCGGGCGCGGTGGCGGTCGCGTGGTAAAGAACGTTGCCGGGTACGATCTCATGAAGCTGATGATCGGCAGTTTCGGAACGTTTGGCGTAATTACCTCAGCCAATTTCAAACTGTTTCCACTGCCGACGGAGACACTTACGTGTGTCTGCCAATTCGGCTCTGCGGCGCAGTTATTCGCAGTTCGAGACTGGCTGCTCAAATCGCCGCTCTCGCCCATTTCCTGCGAGATGATCGGACCAGAAGCGGCCGAGTATCTGGAAGACACTGAGCCGAGAGATCCCGACGATTGGGCGCCGGAGGTTCCCGGCAAAGATCTCGCGAGACCATGGCAGCTCGCCGTCCGCTTCTCTGGCAGCGGTCGCGCGCTGGCTCGATGTCGTCGCGAGGTCAGCTCGTGGGCGGCTCGCGAGTTGAGTGCCTCCGAAGAAGGTACCTTCTGGAGACGGCTTGCGGAGTTCGAGCAGCGCGTGAGCAAGCGTCATCGAAACGCGATGGTTTTTCAATTGGAGGTTCCTATCGCCGAGTCTCAGGCGAGCTTGGACGCCGCTCGCTCGGCTGCCAACGACTATAACTTTGTTGCCGCCGTGATTGGACGCGCCACCTTGGGCTCTTTCGTCGTGGCCTTTCTTCCTCTCGCTATCGATCCACCGGCAGTCACGCAATTTGCGGGAGCGGCATCGGCCTTGCGCGCCCGCCTATCGAGGGAATGTTCCGCCGTGGTTTTGCGATGTCCGCCAGAGGCGAAACAGCACTTCGATGTCTGGGGGTCAACTCCCACCGACACTCTGCTCATGCGAAAGATCAAGCACGCGCTCGATCCTAAGGGCATACTCAACCGAGGACGTTTTCTCGTCGGATGAAAGCTGCAGTCAACATCGAATCCGATCAGCAAGAGTTCAGCCACGGCTTGCAGATGGGCAAATCAAATTTTGGCGGGTCCGACCGGCCAAGCTGGGATTTGTACGCAACCTGCGTCCATTGCGGACTATGTTTGAACCACTGCCCAACTTATCGGGTGCTCGGCATGGAGATGGACTCTCCTCGCGGACGCATCTACCAGGTGCTGCAGGTCGATGCTGGACGGCTGCCAATCGGGGAATCGTTCGTTAGGCACATTGACCGCTGTCTGGATTGCCGGGCCTGCGAAACGGCTTGTCCTTCGGGAGTACAGTATGGGCGCATCGTTGAGCGTGCTCGGGCCCAAATCGAACTGCATTACCAGCGACCGTGGCTTTTGCGTCAGGCTCGCAACTTCTTTTATCGACGCGTTTTGGGAAATCCCCACATACTCACCGCCACTGCACGCTTGCTGCGCTTCTATCAGCGCTCCGGCCTGCAATCGCTACTTCGCTCTTCAGGCGTGTTGAAGCTGATGGGTATAGCAAGCCTCGAGCAGCTTCAGCCGAAGATCGATGACAAGTTTTTCTTTGACCAGATTGGGAAAGTATATCCTGCTGAAGGCGGGCATCGCGCAAGTGTCGCGCTGCATGCCGGATGCATCGCCAGCGTCGCGTTTTCTGAGTTGAATCATGCGACAATCCGCGTCCTCACGCGGAACGGCGTGGAGGTGTGGATTCCGAAAAATCAGAACTGCTGCGGCGCCTTGCAAGCCCACGCCGGATACCGAAACAAGGCCCGGGAGCTTGCGCGGCAAAATATCGCCGCAATGCTCGATGATCGCTTCGACGCCATTGTTACCAATGCCGCAGGCTGTGGTTCAACACTCAAAGAATACGGCGATTTGTTAGGCGAGGATCAGGAGCATGAGCGCGCTGAGAAATTCGCTCAGAAGGTGAGAGATGTGACCGAGTTTCTCCAGCAAATAGGCTTGAGGGTGCCCCCGCGAAAGCTGAATATCAAAGCTACGTACCAAGACCCGTGCCATCTTGCCCACGGACAACGAGTCCGCAGCGCTCCTCGTGAGCTTTTGTGCGCGATCGGTTTGCAGCTCGAAGAGCTGCCGCATCCTGATCAGTGTTGCGGCAGTGCGGGCAGCTACAACGTCACGCAAAACGATTTATCGATGAAGATTCTCGACGCAAAAATGCAGGATATCGCGGGCACTTCTGCCGAACTTATTGTGACTGCCAACGTAGGCTGCATGCTGCAATTGCGTGCCGGAATGAAACGTGCTGGCCGGAACATTCCGGTAAAGCACGTGATCGAGGTGCTAGATTCCTGCTATAGCTGAGCTGTACACACGCAGTGAGCAGCGTCTTTGGTCTCTGAACAATCTGTAGCGTCTGAGAAGTGAAATCCGGGAGATCCTGTCGGCTCCCGGATTTTACGTTAGCGGGAGAATACCTTTCAAACGATCGTCGCAGGGCGGGTTAGACGAAACGTCAGCCGTCGCTCAGCTCCAAATCCCACGTCCTTCTTGCCAGTCGCGTAGGCGGCACTCGTTCCTCCCGCCGCGCCGATCGCAGTTCCAATGAGCGCGCCAGTACCGCCGCTGGCGATTGCGCCGATCAGTGCGCCTCCACCTGCGCCGCCACCGATCCAAGCGAGATTGCGTCGTTTGTGAGATGCACCGGCAATTATCACGCTCGAACTCTGAATGGGAACGCTCTTGCCATTCACGGTGACCGACGAAAGAGCAATTCGCAAGTAACCGGGATGCGTCAGGCGCCCGGAATGCCGTGCCGCCACGACTCGACCGGTGACATGGGAGCCTTCGGGAGCCACGGTTTGTCCATCCACTTCGAGGGGTTGATCAAGCGTCGCTTCAAACTCATCGCCAGCATGCGAGGTCGCGCTTGATACCGCGTTTTGCAACCTCACTGTGATCGCCGTTCCAGACGGAATTACAACTTCCTGGGGAACGAGAGATTTGTTCGCCTCTTTGGGATCATCTCCGGTCTTCGCTCTTTTGCTGGCAAAAGGTGCGGAGGCCTGAGCCGTCACTGCGCGAGCCGAGCTTGTGAACGCGCTGGCGGCGGGCGTGCTCATCTGCTTGCTACAGCCGAAGCTAGCCAGGAACAACGCTCCAGCTATCATTTTAGAAATGAGATTCGCGAACTTCATGTTCTCCTGAAAGCAAGGGAGTTTGGGGGAGGGCATTTGCCATACGAATTCACGGTGGCAATTGCAAACGACATACCACAGCTTCACACTGAAAACAAAGGACTTGTTAACCGGCGCAGCATGTAAATATTGCTTTGAAGAGGGAGTTACTTCAGGGTTAACACGCGTAGTCAGTCTCTGATCGCGCGCGCTAGCCGGCCTTCCCTGATCGTGCTCGCCAGCTTGGCAAAATCCTCAGCCAGCACACGGTCCTGTTCGACTCTGGGACTCACAGCGCGAATTACCGCATGAACCTGCTGCAATCGCGGACTGGTTTTTAGCGGCTCCAGGAATTCGATCGCCTGCGCGGCAGTCGTCGCTTCAATAGCGAGCACGTGTGTCGTATTTGCGACTACCCGCTCCAACTTAAGGGCGGCGCTCATTCCCATGGACACGTAGTCTTCTTTATTACCGCTGGTGGTAATGGAGTCCACAGAGGCAGGATGCGCCAGACCTTTGTTTTCACTGGCCAGGGCGGCAGCCGTGACTTGCGGCATCATGAATCCCGAATTTAAACCGGCATCCGCCGCAAGAAATGAGGGCAGCCCCTCATTCAGGGCAGGATTTACCATGCGCTCGATGCGGCGTTCCGAAATACCAGCAAGCGCCGTCAGAGCGATAGCGAGGTAATCTAGCGCGAAGGCGATCGGCTGGCCGTGGAAATTTCCGCCGGAAAGTACTTCTCCCGAATCAGGCTGCTCGTTGCCGGTGGAATGCGCGCGACGGTTATCGATAGCGGGCACTTTGGAGGGGCGCAGAGGCTCGCGTTGGTCGTACGAGGCTGCGAATACCAGCGGATTGTCCACTGCCGAATTCATTTCAATATCAAAGACCTGCCGGCAGAACGCGAGCGTATCGCGAACCGCCCCGTGAACCGGGGGAATGCAACGCAAAGAGTAAGCGTCTTGCACGCGATTGCAGTCGATGTGTGAATGGCGAATCTCGCTGCCCTCAAGGAGGCGGCGCACGTTGCGCGCGCTCTGCAACTGGCCCGAATGGGGACGCGCGCGGTGAAGGCGCTCGTCCATAGCTACAGTTGTGCCCCGCAATGCATCGAGGGTGAGAGCGCCGAGTACGTCGGACGTATTTCGCTCGTAGCCACCGTCCCTCCTGCCGCCTCCGCCGCCGGCCCAATTTCGTAACGTTACGACCTTGAAGTAAGCTTCTTGTCCGGGGACGAGAATAACGTCCCT